>JBIJDP010000300.1:0-4297 GCA_044344065.1 Opitutaceae bacterium | reverse complement strand
CGCAGCAGCCCGTCCCACGTAAAAAATCCCGCGCCTATTGATCGCCCAGCAACAGCGGCGCGTTTTTCAGAGGCTCCTTAACTTTTAACGCTCAAGTGCCGGACATCCGTGGGGTAGCTAAGCGTGAGCGAGTGTCGGAATTGAAGTAGCGCAGGTCTCTGACCTGCGAATATTCTACCCCTATCTGCAGTTTCGCGCACCCGGGGCAGGACAGAGACCTGCGCTACTTGAGCGTTAAAAGTTAAGCGTTAAACGTTGAGCGTTCTCCGCCCGGACAAGACTCCGCCCATCAGTCCGGTGCCGCCCCGAGCCGAATGACCATTGACCAATAACCAGTAAGCCATGACCAATATTCCGGTGTCCTACTGCGCCTCCCGCTTCCAAACCGTCCGCCGCCGCACCCTTGAGGTGAAGGTCGGGAACGTCGGCATCGGCGGCGACAACCCGGTCCGCGTGCAGTCGATGACAACCAGCGACACGCAGGACATCGCTGCCACGGTCAAACAGTCCATCGCCCTGGCCGAGGTTGGCTGCGAGATCGTCCGCATCACCGCCCCCAACGTCCCCGCCGCCCAGTGCCTGCGCCCGATCCGCGAGCAGTTCACGGCCGCCGGATTCGGCCACATCCCGCTGGTCGCCGACATACATTTCCTCCCCTCCGCGGCCATGGAGGCCGTCGAGCACGTCGAGAAGGTGCGCGTCAACCCGGGCAACTACGCCGACAAGAAGAAGTTCGCCGTCAAGGAATACACCGACGCCGACTACGAACTCGAACTGGAGCGCCTGCACGAGGCGTTCTCCCCGCTCGTGCTCCGCGCCAAGGCCCTCGGCCGCTCCCTGCGCATCGGCACGAACCACGGCTCGCTCTCCGACCGCATCATGAACCGCTACGGCGACACGCCGCTCGGCATGGTCGAAAGCGCCCTCGAGTTCCTCCGCATCGGCGAGTCGCATGGCTACCGCCAGATGGTCCTGTCCATGAAGGCCTCCAACCCGAAGGTCATGATCCAGGCCTACCGGCTGCTCGTGCAGCGCATGGACGGGGCGGACATGCATTACCCGCTGCATCTCGGCGTCACGGAAGCCGGCGACGGCGAGGACGGCCGCATCAAGAGCGCCATCGGCATCGGCTCCCTCCTCCTCGACGGCCTCGGCGATACCATCCGCGTCTCCCTCACCGAGGATTCGGTGTACGAAATCCCCGTGGCCAAGGCCATCGCCGACAAGGCGATGTCACTTTGGAAACCTGAGACCGGAGACCTGAAACCTGAGTCTCAGGCAGTGGCAGATGGGGTGGACCCCTATCATTTTGCGCGGCGGGAGACGGTGCCACTGGAGCTGAAACCCGGCCTCGTGGTCGGACCCGAGTTGCCGCCACGCGTGGTGGTGCGGGCGGGATCGGATGTCACCACGACGCTGACCCAATTGGAAAGCGCCCGGTTGCAGGATACTCCGCCGGAGATTCTGCTCGTTCCCATCGGCTCGGCCACCGACCTGGCGAAACTCCCGCGTCACGCGGCCCTCACCTTAGCCCTGGAACTCGCCCCGTCGCTCGGCGTGGCAGACGTCGGGGCGCACTCCCTGCCCGCCGGCACTGTCCTCGTCCGTGAATTCGGCCCCGCCGAGGCCGAATCTCTCACAGCCTTCACCAACTTCGCCCGCGCTCATTCTCTCATTCTCGCCGCCGCGCTCCACCCCGACGCCCTTGCCCCCCTCTCGCCCACCCTTCGCCAACTCGGCGACGCCCGCCTGATTTTCACCCTTTCCGAAATCCGGTTTCCCCAATCCGGTCTGGCCCACGCCCTCGGCGCCTACCGTCTCCTCGCCGAAACCCTGCGCACCCTCGGCTCCGCCGCGCCGGTCTGGATCCGCAACACCCCGGCCACGGCGGTCCGGGGCGATCCGAGCTTCCTGTCCAAGCTGCTGGAATCCTCCTTCCTCACCGGCGGCCTGCTCTGCGACGGCCTGGGTGATCTCGTCAGCATCGAGACCGAGTCGGATCCGGTTCGTGCCACCAAACTCGCCTACAACGTCCTCCAGGGCGCCGGCGCGCGCATCTCCAAGACGGAATTCGTCGCCTGCCCCTCCTGCGGCCGCACCCTCTTCGATCTCCAGAGCACCACCCAGCGCATCCGTGCCCAGACCGGCCACCTGAAGGGCGTGAAACTCGCCATCATGGGCTGCATCGTCAATGGACCCGGCGAGATGGCCGACGCCGACTTCGGCTACGTCGGCGGCGCCCCGGGGAAGATCAATCTCTACGTCGGCAAGACCTGCGTGCAGTACAACATCCCCCAGGCCGGGGCCGACGCGCGCCTGATCGCGCTCATCAAGGAACACGGCAAGTGGGCCGATCCCGCCTGAAAACCGCCGCCGGCGCCGCCCGCGGCCGGACCGGCCTGTATCCACGCAGCCACGCCGTCACCGGTCCGTCACCGGTCCGTCACCTCTGTAACCCGACTGTCACAAGTGTATTTTATGTCAAACTACACCGCGTCCGTTTTCCGCGCCTAAATGGAGCCCTCGGACGCAAACAAAAAAATGGAAAAGTTATGCTCAGGCCGGGTGTGAACAACTTGTCAGAAAGTTCGCCTTGAAATGCTTTTTAGGTTCACAGTTACTGCCCTCTTCGCCAGTCTCACAAAGGTTCACGGCGGTTCTTTCACACGTCACTTGCGACGCCCTTTCCCCACCCGCGGCTACACGTACGTGTAGCCTCTGGCCATCAACGCTTTACATACGATATCATTATCGCATCCCAATACCGATGGCCGGATAGAAATTTTTTGCTGCCAGTGAGCGTGGAAAAGGCCCCTCAACGACGTGTCGTCTGCCCTGCCGGGGGCCAATGTGAATAAAAACGTCTTTCTGCCAGCCCATGCCCTCTTCGTCCCTGTCCCCCAGTCTTTGGGAAACCGTCAAATGTGACTTCAAGGAACTCTTCCCCGAGGATGTTTTCCAGATGTGGTTCGAGCCCCTGGTGTGCCTCGAGGCCTCCGAGGACAGCATGACCCTGGGCGTGCCCAATGACTTTGCCGCCATCTGGATTCATGACAATTACCTGGACCTGATCACCCAGCGCCTGCGGCTGAACGCCGGCCGGATGGTGAACGTCACGCTCCGGAAGACCGATCAGGCCACCAACCGGCCCGCCCAACCCGCCGGCAACCACCGCGGCGCCGAACCCGCCGCCCCCGCCAAGGGCCGCGCCGCCGCCAAGCGCGGTCCGCGGTACGACGACCGGGGCGCCGTGGCCGGTTCGCTCAATGCCCGCAACACGTTCGAGACCTTCGTCGTGGGCGCCAACAACCAGATGGCGCACGCCGCCGCCCTCGCCGTCGCCCAGGCCCCCGCCCAGGCCTACAACCCCCTCTTCCTCTACGGCGACACCGGCCTCGGCAAGACGCACCTGATGCATGCCATCGGCCATGCCATCCTGCGCCACAACCCGGACACGCACGTCGCCTACCTCTCCACGGAGAAGTTCACCAACGAGTTCATCCAGGCCCTCCAGGAAAACAGCCTCACCCGCTTCCGCCAGCGCTACCGGCACGTGGACGTCCTCCTGATCGACGACGTGCAGTTCCTCGCCGGCAAGGAGCGCATCCAGGAGGAGTTCTTCCACACCTTCAACGACCTCTTCGAGTCGGGGAAACAGATCGTCCTCTCCAGCGACCGTCGTGCCAGCGAGATCCAGAAACTCGAGGCCCGCCTCGTCTCCCGCTTCGAATGGGGCCTCCCCGCCGACATCCAGGCGCCGGACTTCGAGACCCGCGTCGCCATCCTGCGCACCAAGGCCGCCACACTGAAGGCCGACCTGCCCGAGGCCGTGGTCAACTTCATCGCCCAGAACATCTCCAAGAACATCCGCCGCCTCGAGGGCGCGCTGATCAAGGTCGCCAGCTACTCCGCCCTCACCGGCAAGACCCTCGACCTCGCCACCACCGAGATGCTGCTGCAGGACGTGCTCATGGAGCAGGCGCAGAACGTCCTCACCATGGAGACGATCCAGAAGCGCGTGGCCGATCACTACCAGATCCGGCACAGCGACATGACCAGCAAGCGCCGGCCCAACAACATCGCCATCCCGCGCCAGATCGCCATGTACCTGGCCCGCACCCTCACCAAGCACTCCCTGCAGGAAATCGGCGACGCCTTCGGCGGCCGGGATCACGGCACCGTCATCCACGCCTGCAAGGCCGTGGACAACATGATGGACCAGGACGCCACCACCCGCAGCAGCGTGGATTTCCTCAAGGCCCAGCTTTCGCGCTGAGCCGGGTTAACGGGATAATGG
>JBIJDP010000299.1:0-4302 GCA_044344065.1 Opitutaceae bacterium | reverse complement strand
CGACATTGCGGGTGTATTGTGCGTCACCGGCGACCGACCAGTCGTTGGGCAGCCGGAGCAGCAGGCCGCCGACGGCGGAGTAGAGGTCGAGCCGGGCCTCGCTGTAGTTCTCCCCCAGCGCCGGGGCGGTTTCATTGAGCGACACGATGACATCCTGGCCGAACGGATTGAGGGGCGAGCCGGCGGCAAGCGTCAGATCACCGGTGAAGATGTCGAAGCCGCGATTAACCGTCGTGTGGGTGTAGACCGCGTCCACGCCGGCCTGCAGGCGGGGAAAGATGTCCCAAACCACCGAGCCGAAATAGGAGGCGCGGTTCTGGCGCCGGCCATAGGGCTGATCGGTGCTGTCGGGCGAAACCGCCAGTCCTCCCATGGCATCGAACAACCCCAGACTGCGCACCCCCTGGCGGCTGGTGAACGCGGCCAGCCCGCCGGCCCCGTCGGCACCCGGCGCCACGGAAGTAAGCGGTGAGGACCCCGGGCCGAAAAGCGGGTCGAGGCTGGCGCTGCGGAGATTAGGCGTGGCGCGGTAAAGCGAGGCGCCGGGATCATCGGTGGTCTGCAGGTTGGCGCGACGGTAACCCAGTTCGGCCTCGGTGGCCGGCATGGTGCGGGCAAAGCTCGCGTTGAAACGGACGCGGACCCGGCCGTCGAGGAGCGACTGGCCGTGGGTGAGCGAGACGGAGGACTGGGGCGCGTCGAAACCGCCGAGGGCGTTGGTGTAGGTCGCGGTGACCTCGGTGGCATTCACATTGGGCCGGAGCACGATGTTGATGACGCCGCCGACGGGGTTGCCGGTGTAAAGGGCGGAGGCGGAGACGGGCAGGACTTCGACCTGTTCGACGAGACTGAGCGGGATGAAGTTCACGTCGGGCGTGCCGAGATAGCCGGACTCGGTGGCGGCGGACTCGGGGAGTCGCCGGCCGTTGACGAGGATGATGGTGGCGTCGGCACCGAAACCGCGGAGGTTGAGATTCGTGCTGCCGGCGAGGAAGCTGCTGCGGTGGCCGCTCTGGTCGAGGGGGCGCGTGGTGGCGTCGCTGTCGAGCAGTTCGCGCTGCAGAAACTGGTTGAGGTCCACGACACCGCTGCGGGCGAGCTTCTCGCGATCGTAGATGCGGTAGGGCAGGGCGTCGTTTTCCGTCCGGGGCAGGTCGAGGTTGCCGATGGCCACGCGCGGGGCGAGTTCGGCGCGGTTGAGGGATTCGCGGCGGGTGGACTGACCCTCGACGAGGTAGGGTTCGAGCAGCGTCGGGGTTTCCGCGGGTTCAAGGATCTGCGGCGGCAGGACGGTCGCGAGATCGGCTTCGACCGGCACGGCGGTGAACTCGATCGGACGGTATGCTTCCGCCGCGGCGCGCAGCCGGTAGGTGGCCGGAGGCAGGCGGGTGAATTCGAACTCACCGGCGCGATCCGTCAACGTGGTGCGCGCGGTGCCGGTGATGGTGACCGGGATGCCGGCGGCGCCGCGCTGCTCGGGGGTGAGCAGCCGGCCCTTGATGGCGCCCGTGGGCCGGATGGAGCGGGTGGCGACAAATTTGCCGGCGCGGTTGCGGCGGGCGGTGAAACCGGTGTCCCGCAGGAGGCGAGCCAGCGCCTCCTCGGCCTCGAACCGGCCGTGCACGGCGGTGGATTGCACCTGCCGCAGTTCATCGAAGGAGAACAGCACTTCGATCCGAGCCTGCGCCGAAAATGCGAGGAGCGCATCGGCCGCGCGCTGCGCCGGCAGGTCGAAGTCGACCGGCTCGGCGCGCAGCGTCACGACGCAGCATCCGAGCAAGAGCACGGCGGCGAGGCGGTGAAGCGCGGGGAAAGAATAAACGGGACGCATGGGAACCGTGCGGCAGGCGGGGCGCGCTATTTGGCGTCCGCCAGGGAGACCTGCACGGTTCCATTCAGCCCGCGCGAGACGCGCACGGGCAGGATATCCTCGAGGGTGGTGAGAAAGCCGTTGAGATCATCGAGGCTGAAGCGTCCGCCGACCCGCAGGTTGGCAGCCCCAGGCGAGGCCGTGATGCCCTGTCCGTGGTAACGGGCAAAGCGGGCCAGGGCTTCGTTCAACGGCACGCCGTCGAAGACGATCCTGCCCTGCCTCCAGGCAAGGGCGTCGTCGAGTTCGGCGGCGCTGAGGGTGCTCCGGCGCAGGCCCCCGGGTCCGGCCTTGAGTTGCTCGCCGGCGCCGAGCACCACCGGCGCGAGGGACCGCCCGTCACCCGGGTCGGCGGGACGCACCTGCACCGAACCCTCGGCCACCAGCACGTCGAGCGTGCCCGCGGTTTCGGCGCGGACATCGAATTGCGTGCCCGTGACCCGGACGGAGCCGGCGGGCGTTTCGACCGTGAAGGGGCGGGCGGGATCCTTGGTGACCGAGAAAAAGGCCTGGCCTGACGCGAGCCGGACGTGCCGGTTCTCGGCAGTGATCTCGACCCGCAGGTTGGTCTGCGCGTTGAGTTCCACCTGCGTGCCATCGGCGAGCGTCAGGGCGTGACGGTGGGCGACGGGGGTGGCGATGCTCTCATGCTGAACGGCGGCTGCGCCTGGCCAGAGCAGAAAGGTGGTGACGGCGGCGGCGGCGGCAAGGGCGAGGCCGGCGGCCAGACCGAGCATGGGCCGGCGCCGGCGGGTGGCCGGGGCGGGCAGTTCGGCCCCGCCCGTGGCGACCAGGGCGGGTAGCAGCAATTCGAGGTCGGTGGAGAACTGGCAGTATTGCGAGAGCAGTCCGCGGTGGCCCGGGTGGGCGGAGAGCCAGGCTTCCAATTCGGAGCGATCAGCGGCGGAGAGGACCGAGCCCTCGAGCCGGGCGGCCCAGAGAGAGGCGGCCTCGTCCGCAGCGGTAAGATTGGGAATGATGTTCATGTGCCGGCCCCTTCTTGCGTTGCCGGGATGGCGGGTGTGGTGGTGGCGGGGGAAAGCGCCGCCCGCAGGAGACGCAGGGCGCGCGCGTGTTGTTTTTCGACCGTGCTGATCGCGATGCCGAGACGGTCGGCGATTTCACGATGGGAAAGGAGTTCGACCTTGCGCAACAGGAGCACCGCGCGGCAGCCGGGAGGCAGCTCCGCGATCGCCTGCTCGAGGTCGTGCAGTTCCTGGCGGGCGATGACTTCCTGCGCGACATCGGGTGCGCTCGACGCCGCGTCGGGATCCGCGGGTTCGCGGGTGAAGGGGGCGATGCTGCGGCGTTTCAGCCGGTTGATGGCGAGCCGCCGGGCGGTGGTGTAGAGCAGGGCCTCGGGTTTCGCCGCGGCCTGCCCGAGGGTGGAACGGTAGACGCGCAGGTAGGCGTCATGGGCGATGTCCTGCGCCTCGGCGGGATCGCCGAGCATCCGGGCGAGATAGCGTCGCAGCGGGGCGACGGTCGCACGATAGAGT
This sequence comes from Opitutaceae bacterium, assembly GCA_044344065.1. Lineage (GTDB taxonomy): Bacteria > Verrucomicrobiota > Verrucomicrobiia > Opitutales > Opitutaceae > UBA2377. The sequence continues at coordinate 933 of JBIJDP010000299.1, read as the reverse complement.
CCCGCGAAGTTGCGCGACGGTGTAGGTTCATCAGCCATGGCAGGAAGGCATGTTCATCCTAACTGACAATCCTGCGCTGCCAACCCGCTATTGTGGATGAATCGCTTAAGCAGCTGATAAAGTAGGGCAGGTCACCGACCTGCCCATCACACGCTCCATTCGCGGAGTACCGTCCGAAGTCAGGTCAAAAACCTGACCTACTTACAGCCTTGTCTTCACACCCCGACGAGTTCGGCGGTCTGCGGATCGGCTGGGACGGGATACTCCTGACAGAAGCGGTTGAATTCCAACAATTCGTACCGGCCGTCAAGGTGCTCCACGATCGCAGTGAGCGACTCCACCCAGTCGCCAGAATTCAGGTAATGAATGTCACCGAGCTGCTTGTCGGCCGCTGTGTGGATGTGGCCGCACATCACACCGGTGCATCCCCGGGAACGGGCGAGGGCGGCGATGTGGTCCTCGAAGTTGGAGACATGACTCACGGCGGATTTTACCCGCGCCTTGATGGCCTTGCTGAGCGACCAGTATTCGAGTCCACGCCAGCGGCGCCAGGCATTGTAGGCGCGGTTCAGGTTCAGGAGGGCGCGGTAGCCCCAGTCGCCGAGGTGGGCGAGGAACACGAAGTTCCTGGTGACGGTGTCAAACACGTCGCCGTGCAGCACGAGGTAGCGTCCACGCGGGCCTGAGTGCACGTAGTCCTCCACGAGGGCGAGTTTTTCGAAGTGCAGCGGCAGGAAGGCGGCGAGGATGTCGTCATGATTGCCGCGCAGGTAGACGACCTCCGTGTCGCGCTTCTCCAGTTTTTTGAGGACGATCCGGATGAACCGCGTGTGGGCCTTGGTCCACTGGCCGGCGCGGCGCAGCTGCCAGCCGTCGATGATGTCGCCGTTGAGGATGAGTTTTTCACAGCGGGTGTGGCGGAGGAAGTGGTTC
>JBIJDP010000298.1:0-4316 GCA_044344065.1 Opitutaceae bacterium | reverse complement strand
ATACTGACCAGAAACGTCCAGCCCTTCACCTCGCCGAACTGCTCCAGGGTGAGTCCCAGCGTGGCCGCATACCCCGGCTGGCCGGCCCGCGTGGAGAAGAAAACCATGAACCCCAACGGCACGCCGGCGCTCCAGACAAAGAAGGTGAAGAAGTAATAGCAGACGTACAGCCGCTCGCTAAAGCACTCCCTGAAATAGTTCGGGATCACGCGCCAGTTGAGACGGCCGCCGGCCCGCGGCGGCGGCGGGGGATAGTCGCCTTCCTTCACCCGCCAGACGATCATGTAGAACGCCAGGGCATAGAGCAGCGCCACCAGCAGGTACACGTGGAACGTGTGCGTTTCGGCCCAGCCGAAGACGTAGCGGTTGAAGGCGAGATTTCCCAGCGCACCCACCGCGCGATACAGGCCGTAATAGGTGCCCAGCACCTTCTGCGGAATCACGTCCACGACCAGGCAGGAGTAGACCTGCACGATGTACGCGTTGAAGACCACGAAGACGATGAGGCACAGCGCAATCCACACGATCGTGCAGCCGGCCATCGTCACGGTCAGCCCGGCATGGGTGGACAGCAGCTCGTAGACGAACGCCCCGATCGGCTTCGCGGCCCCGAGCAGGACGAGGCCGAGCACCACTGGCGCCGTGCACCAGAGCAGGAACGGCCGCCGCCGGCCCAGGAGGCCGCGGTGCCGGTCGCTTTGCACGCCGGCGATCGGGAACAGGAAGAAACCGATGAACGGCGGCAGGCTGTTGACCCAGCCGATGGTCGTGTCCGTCGCCCCCTCCCAGCGCAGCTGCAGCGGGATCAGCGCCGGCAGCGACTCCATGAGCTGGAAGAAAAAGTCGCCCCACAGCATCCAGAACATCACCTGGATCAGTCCACCCCGCGTGTAGGTCAGCGTCCCCACCTGATATTGTTTGGTCGCCATGGGAGTTGAAGCAGAGGGGACCGGTCACGGCCGGCAGGCTCAGCAGGAAAGGCTTGGCGCAAAACAGACAAGACATTTGCAGGGGCTAATGCATTCAACGTGTAGAACCGTGCGGATCCTGGACTTGTCGCCGCCACCCGCTCCCGGTCAAATCCCGGCACCGTTCCTTCACCTCCCCGAGCTGAAATCCAATCTTTCTCGTTCTCTTTATCTTTCTCTTTCTCCTGTCTTGGAGATGACCGCGCTAACGCCAAACCCCGTCCGTCTGCCCCCCATGCCCCCCATGCCCCCTGCCCCCGCCATCCTCTCCCACTCCACGCTGTATCAGGACCCGGCGCACTACTGCGCCTGGCCGTCGCTGGTGCGGGCCGCCAACGGCGACCTGCTCCTCGCGTTCGTCCGCACCGAGCACCACATGTACCCCGACGGCGCGATTGTCACTATGCGGTCGAAGGACAATGGCGCCAGCTGGACGCAGCCGGTTGTGGCCTTCGACACGCCCATCGACGATCGGGAATGCGGCCTCACCGTCATGCCCGACGGGAGGATCGTGATGCATGTCTGGTCCACGTTCTGGAAAGCGGAGAGCTTCACCAGCCTGCCCTACGATGCCTACCCGCCGGAAATCATCTCCGCCTGGGTGCAGCAGGTGAACGAATCCGCCTACCGCGCCGAGGCGGCCCGCCACGGCGGCTGGGTGATCGTTTCCTCGGATCATGGCCACACCTGGTCGGCCCCCGGGCCCGGGCCCGACAGCGTGCATGGCGGGATCACGTTGCATAACGGCTCCCTGCTCGTCGCCGCCTACCGCCGGGACGGCGGTCATGTCAGCATCCACACCGCTCCCCAGCCCGAGGGTCCCTGGGCAAGGATTGCCCTGGTGAAATGCCCCACCCCCGACACCCACCACTTCGGCGAGCCGCACGTCACCCAGCTCCCCACCGGACGGATTTTGCTCATGATCCGCTACACCGCGTTGAAATATGATGATCGCCGCGACGACCTGCACCTCTGGGAAAGCTACTCGGACGACAACGGCCGCACCTGGAGCGAACCCGGCCGCACCCCGCTGCTGGGCTTCCCGCCCCATCTGCTGGTGCTGCAGGATGGCCGCACGCTCTGCACCTACGGTTACCGGCGCGCACCCTTTGGCGAACGGGCCGCGCTCAGCCGCGACGGCATCACGTGGGAGGCGAGCCGCGAGATCATCCTGCGCGATGACAACGGCAACCACGACCTCGGCTACCCCGCCTCGATCGAGGTTACTCCCGGGATCATCCTCTCCGTGTATTACCAGAAGCCCGCCTTCGATCCCGCCGACATCCACAAGCACAAGGCCTGCATCATGGCCACGCTCTGGCGCGTGCCGGCGGCGTGAGCAAGCGCAGCTTCGTAGTGCCGGTCTTCAGCCGGCACTGGTTCGAGTGAAGCAACGCAGCGTGGCCTGCCCAGCGCGGGCTGAAGCTCCGCGCTACGTCAGTCCCACCGGGTCCACATCCAGCACCTGCGTGATCTCCCCGGGCCAGGGGAACTCCGACCGGAGCTTGTCTAGTTCGCCGATGATCTTCGTCACGCTGCCGGTGAAGATCCAGAGCTGCCACCGGTACTCGTCCTTGATCTTCTCGATCGGCGCCGGCGACGGCCCGCGCAACTCGATGCGGTCCCCGAAGGCCTGCTCCAGGCGCTTCGCCCACTGCTCGGCGAAGAACTTCAATTTCTCCTGACTCTTCCCGCGCAGCCGGTGCTGGATCAGGTGCCGGAAAGGCGGATACTTGAAATCCTTGCGCAGCTTCAGTTCGGCCTCGGCGAAGCCGGCAAAGTCGGCATGGCGCGAGAACTGGATCGCCTCGGCCTGCGGCGTGAAAGTCTGCACGATCACCTCGCCCGCCCGGTCCCCCCGGCCCGACCGGCCCGCGACCTGCACCAGCAGCTGAAAGGTGCGCTCGTTGGCGCGAAAGTCCGGGATGTGCATCGAGATGTCGGCATCCACCAGGCCCACGAGCGTCACGTTGGGGAAATCCAGTCCCTTGCCGATCATCTGCGTCCCCACCAGCACGTCGATCTTGCCGGTGCGGAACTGCCCGAGGACCTCGCGGAAGCGGTTCTTCTTCGCCATCGTGTCGGTGTCCATCCGCTCGATGCGCGCCCGCGGGAGCACGCGCCGCACAGCCTCCTCGACGCGCTGCGTGCCGAGGCCCTTCCAGCGGATCTTGGGCGAGCGGCATTTCGGGCAGGTGACGGGCGCGTTGCGCTGTTCGCCGCAGAGGTGGCAGCGAAGGGTCTCGTCCGTGCGGTGGTACGTCATGGCGATGCTGCAGTGCGCGCACTCCTCCACGTGGCCGCACTCGGTGCACAGCATCGAGGAGGAATAGCCCCGCCGGTTGATGAACAGGATGGTCTGCTCCTTTTTCTCGAACCGCAGCTGCATCGCGTCCGCGAGCTTGCGCGACAGCGTCGTCAGGCCGCGCGAGCGCATGATTTCAACTCGCATGTCCACCACGTTGATGTGCGGCAACTGACGGTCATCCACCCGCTGTCGCAGCTCCTGCAGGGCGTAGCGGCCGGCCTGGGCGTTGGCGTAGCTTTCCAGGGAGGGCGTGGCGGAACCCAGCAGGCAGAGGGCGTTGTTCAGCTTGGCCCGGTACACCGCGACATCGCGGCCATGGTACCGCGGCGTTTCGTCCTGCTTGTAGGCGGGCTCGTGTTCCTCATCCACGACAATCAGCCGCAGGTCGTGCACCGGGGCGAAGACCGCCGAGCGCGCCCCCACGACCACGCGGGCCTCGCCGGTTGCGAGCGCGAGCCAGCCGTCGAGCCGCTCCCCCTCGCTGAGGTGGCTGTGCCAGACCACGCAGCGGTGGCCGGGCGCGATGGCCTCGAGCCGCGAACGCAGGCGGGCCACGGTCTGCGGCGTGAGCGCCACCTCGGGCACCAGAAATATCACCCCGCCGCCGGCCTTCAACGCGGTGTCAATCGCATGCAGGTAGACCTCGGTCTTGCCCGAGCCCGTCACGCCATGCAGCAAAGTGACGCCAAATTTTCCCTTCGCCAGGCCCGCCGCCGTGGCCGCGACCGCCGCGGCCTGTTCCGGGTTCAGCACCGGGGGCTGCGCCGCGACCAGTTCGCCCCGGGCGAAATCGTCGGCATAGGCCTCGCGCTCGACCCGGTTGAGGTCCTCGCGCAGCGCCCCGCGCTTGACGAGGGCGTTCACCACGGCCGCGTTCAGGCCCAGCCGCTTGAGCACGAGCGCCTTGCGCTGGGGCTTGAACTGCTGGCTCAGAAACCGGTAGAGCCGCGCCTGCTGTGGCGCGCGCTTGTCCAGCGCCGCCAGCCCCTCGTCGTCGAGCCGCTGCGCCACCACCAGCAGTTTCTCCTGCTTGATCGCGG
>JBIJDP010000297.1:0-4334 GCA_044344065.1 Opitutaceae bacterium | reverse complement strand
CAGCGGTGCGGTCGATCACGCGGTAGCCGTTGTTGCCGAAGAAGGCGTTCATGTTGTCGAAGTAGCCGTAGCCGCTGTAGATGAAGGCCGTGTCGTAGCCGCGGGTCTGCAGGAGGCTGCCCAGGCTGAACATGTTCTCGTTGCGCGGCCGCTTCACGATCGAACGGCCGGGCGTCGGCGGCAGCCCCAGGGTCAGCGCCTCCATGCCGCGGTCCGTGCGGGTGCCGGTGGCGTAGAAATTCTCGAAGACCAGGCTCTTGCCCGCGAGTTCCTCCAGGTGCGGGGTCAGGTTGGACGCCCGGTTGAAGGTGCTGAGAAACTCCGCGCTCAGGCTCTCCACCGTGATCTGGATGATGTTGGGCCGCAGCTCCGGACCCTCGTTATGGATGTAGCGCAGGGTGCCCTGCGGCTTGGGACCGAGCGGCTGCGAGCCATCCCGCGCCAGCTCGGTGCGGATGCGCCGGAAGGCCGCCATGCCGTCGAGCGTCGGGTAGAACTTGGCGAACTCGAGCTCGTTGTGCCGGAAGGCGGCGAAGAAGGACCACGGGCCGTTCTTCGCGAGCTCCCGGTTGTAGTCGTTCGCAAACGCGGGCAGGTGGTTCGAATCGAGCGCCAGACCGAAGGCCAGCGGCACCACGAACCAGACCAGGCCCGCCTTCAGGCGCGTCCGCAGCGGTGCGCCCGCGGAATTAAACCAGAATTCCACCCAACCGGTGCGCAGCAGCAGCGCGTAGCAGATGACCGCACTCACGGCGACCCCGCCGAAGATCGCGGGCAGGTTGTACGACTCGCGGATGTTGCCGACCACCTCGGTCGTGTAGATCAGGTAATCGACGGCGATGAAGTTGAAGCGCACGCCGAACTCATCCCAGAAGGTCCACTCGGACACCGAGGTGAAGAGCAGCAGGCCCATCATGGACACACCGGCCACATGGACGAGCACCCGCGACCAGCGCGGGGCAAAGAAGCCAGCCGGCAGGAGGGTCAGCAACACACTGAGCGGCAACGACCAGAGGCCCGCCGCCGCCAGGTCATAGACGAATCCGCACAGCAGCGCGGCCAGCAGGCTCGCATCCCACCCGACCTCCCCGGCCGATTTGAGCAGCAGGGCCACACGGGCGAGGAGCGAGATGCCCAGGAAAACGGCGATGAAAATCAAACTGCCGCCATGCCGCGAAGCAGCAAGGCGTACCAGGAGCGAAGGTAACTTCATGGATGGGTGGTCAGCGCGAGGGGGAGGCTTCGACAGGTGAGGCACCGCCTGACACTGGCAAGTTGAAACTTGCGCCATTTTTTGCCCTTCGCACGGCCGTCTCGTGCTTTTTGGCGTGCGCCCGCCCCCGCTTGTTGTGAAAACCCTTCGTCATGCCCGCCTTGCCGTTCACCCTCATCTGCGGTTCCGACGACTACCTCGTGGACCGGCTGGGCCGGGAACGCTTCGCCGCCCTCGCGGCGGAAGTGACGGACGAATTCTCCCGCGAGATCATCAGCGGCTTTGCCAACAACGTCGCCGAGGTCGAGTCCGCCCTCAACCGCCTGCGCGAGAGCGTGCAGACCATCTCCATGTTCGGCGGCCGTCGCGTCGTGTGGTTCAAGGACGTCAATTTCCTCGCCGACACCGTCACCGGCCGCGCCGAGAGCACCCTGAAGCTGGTCGGCGACCTGCAGGAGCTCCTCGCGGGCATCAACCCCGCCGAGACGGCCGTGCTCGTGACCGCCGCACCCATTGACCGCCGCCGGGCCTTCCCCAAGTGGTGCGAAAAAAACTCCGACTTCACCCTCATCGGGGGCGGCGATGACGACGGCGCCGCCCTGGAAGGCGTCGTCCTCCGCGAGGCCAAGTCCGCCGGCGTCAGCTTCAGCCCCGATGCCGTCCGCCTCCTCCTCGCCCGGGTCGGCCCCAACACCCGCCTCCTCGTCGAGGAAGTGCACAAGCTCGCCACCTATGCCGGCGAGGGTGCGACCGTGGAGGAAGCCCACGTCGGCGAACTCACACCCAACGTCGCCGAGGGTGATTTTTTCGAGACCGCCGAGGCCTTCTTCAGCGGCGATCTCCGGTGGACCCTCGCGGCGCTCGAACGGCATTTTTTCACCGGCGGCGACGCCCGCCCCGTCCTCTCCGCCCTGCAGAATCGCAACCGCATTTTGATCCAGGTCCGCGCCCTCATCGACACCGGCGAAGCCAAGCTCGGGCCGCGCGGACTCGACGGCCTGCAACGCGCCGCCGGCAACTATGCCGCCCGGTTTGGCGAGGCCGCGGCCGCGAAGAGCGCCTACAACGTCTTCACGCAAAATCCGTGGTACATCGGCAAACTCGCCGGCAGCGGCAAGCTCCCCGCGCTGCGCCGGCTGATCGACCACCAGCAGGAATTCATCAGCGCCTTCGAAACCCTCATCCAGCGGCCGCAGGAACAGGAAGAGGTCCTCCGCGAAATGACCGTCCGCTGCCTCTCCGCCTGAGGTTGCGCCCGTAGGACAGCCCGCTTGCGGGCGCGCGCAAGCGCGCTGGCCTACCGCCATTGGATTTGAATTATTAACCTAGACGCTGCCCGGCTGCGTCTTGTGGTAGAACCGCCAGCCGAGCAGGAGCGCCGCGCTGGCGAGACCCGCCGCAAGGCCGACCCAGACCCCCATCGCGCCGAAGCTGCCGCGCACACCCAGCAGGTAGGCCAGCGGCAGCGCGATGACCCAGTAGGCCACAAACGTGATGCCCAGGGGGACGCGCACATCCGCCAGCCCGCGCAACGCCGCCGCACCGATCACCTGCCCGCCGTCGAAGATCTGGAAAATTGCCGCCACCACCAGGAGCCGCGCCGCCAAGGCTGCCACGTCGGCCTCGGGCGTGAAACCGAGGGCCAGCCAGCGGCCGGTCAGGGCGAACACCAGGGCAAAACCCAGCATCAGCAAAACCCCGATACCCAGGGCTCCGAACCCGATGGGCCGCAGCGCCTCGTGCCGCCCCTCGCCCACGGTCCGACCGATGCGCACCGCCACCGCAATCGAGATGCCCAGCGGAAACATGAAGGTGAAGCCCGCGCAGCTGAGCGCGATCTGGTGCGCGGCCAGCGGCACCGTGCCAAGCCAGCCCATCATGAGTGCCGCCGCCGCAAACGCCCCCACCTCGAACAGCAACTGGCCCGCCGCCGGCAGCCCGATGTCCAGCATCCCGCGGAGGCGCGGCCACGACCATCGCGCCAACCACGGTGGATTCGTCCCGGTTTCAGGCCATTCGGCCCGCACTTCGGGCCGGCGCGCCAGCCACCACCACAGCACCACGGCCGCGGCCGCGCGCGAGACCAGGGTCGCCCAGCCCGCACCCTCCAGGCCCAGCGCCGGGGCGCCCAGGTTGCCGTAGATCAAAACCCAATTCAAAAACACGTTCAGCAGCACGCCGCCCAGCAGGATACCCATGGGCGCCCACGGGTGCCCCACGGCCTCGCTGAACTGCCGCAGCACCTGAAACACCAGCGCCGGCACCAGCGACCAGCCGATGATTTCGAAATACGGCCGCACCGCCGCCACCACTTCCGGCGGCTGGCCGAACAGGTGTAGTTGCGGCCCCAGCACCATCATTACCATCGCCCCCGTCAGCCCCAGCACCAGCGCCAGCCCCATCCCGTGCCGCGTGTACTCCGCGCACTCCCGCGGCTGCCCCGCCCCGTGCGCCCGGGCCACCAGCACCGACACCGACATCAGCACGCCGATGCCGACGATGAAGACCAGCATGAACAGACCGTGGGCGAACGCCGCCGCCGCCAGCGGCACTTTTCCCACCCGGCCGATCATCACCGTGTCCGTGATCCCGATCAGCATCTGGCTCACCTGGCCCACGATGATGGGAAAGGCCAGCGCCAGCGTCGGGCGGAGCTCGGCGATGTAGGGATTGCGGGACACGGGAGGTGGACGATGGACGAGACGCAGGGTAACGCTCAACGCTTAACGTCGAACGCTTGACGCTGAAGTGTCGAACCTCGCCGTCGCAACGAGCATGAGCGCGTGGATCGGTGGCAGTCGTGGCGCCATGGCCCCTCGCTCACGCTCGTAGCTGCACGCGGCACATAAACGTTGAATGTTAAGGAGCCTCCGAAGAACGAATCTGGAACTCAGGAAAGCAGGAATGAGATCCCGTTGGCCCTCTGTTTCCAGTGTTCCTGAGTTCCAGATTAAATCCTGTATGAGTTTTTCAGAGCTTCTTTAAGCGTTGAAAGTCGCGCCGTGCGTGCGCGCGGCGCATCCAGTGCGGCATGACGACCCTCGCCCTCCTGCTCGTACTCATCGCCGCGGCGTTGCATGCGAGTTGGAACTACTGTGCCAAGCGCGCCGGCGGCGGACTG
>JBIJDP010000296.1:0-4338 GCA_044344065.1 Opitutaceae bacterium | reverse complement strand
GTCCGCGCCGGTCTTTGCCCTGGGCGTCCTCTTCCTGTTCGGCCTCGGGCATTGCACCGTGATCGGCCTCGCCGGGGTTTCGAGTGCCTGGGTGCAGCGCTGGCTGGACTGGCAAAACGGCACCCCGGGCGCGAAGTGGCTGCGGCGGGCCTGCGGCCTGCTGGTGCTGCTCGCGGGTGGCTGGCTCCTCTATTCGACCCGTTAGGTGGGGTGTGTGAAGATTGTGTGGCCGCCCGAATTGGCGCTTGAATCATATTCTCTAACAGGAATATGAATCCGGGCGTGGAGCTGATCCAAATCTACGAATGCCTGTGCGACCTCACCCGGTTGCGTCTCCTGCATGTGCTGGGGCGCGGTCCGCTGTGCGTCTGCCATTTCCAGGCCGTCCTGCGCGAGCCGCAGGTGAAGATTTCCAAGCATCTGGGCTACCTCCGGGCGCGCGGCCTGGTCGTCTGCGAGCGGCAGGGCAACTGGATGATCTATGCGCTGCCGCGGAAATCCACGCGGGCATTGCGCTCGAACCTCGCCTGCCTGCAGGACTGCGCGCAGGACAATCCCATTTTCCGGGCCGACCTGGCCCGCCTGAAGAAACTCGCCCCGGGTTTCGCCGCGTCCGGCCCCTGCGGCTGCGCCGTGGGAGTTCAATAGGCACTATCTCCTAACCCAGTCCCCCCCACTCAGGTCTCAGGTTTCAAGTAACAGGTTTCATAAATATCTCCCATGTCCACCAAGCCCACCGTCCTCATCCTCTGCACCGGCAACTCGTGCCGCAGCCATCTCGCCGAGGGTGTCCTGCGGGCGGCCGCGGGTGATATTCTCAATGTCGCCAGCGCCGGCTCCAAACCCGCCGGTTATGTGCATCCCATGGCGATCCAGGCCATGCAGGAGATCGGCATTGATATCTCCACCCATGCTTCAAAGCACATGAAGGAGTTTCTCGGGGTCAAAGTGGAGACCGTGATCACAGTCTGCGGCAACGCCGATCAGGCGTGTCCAATCTTTCCCGGCCAGGTGAACCGCCATCACTGGCCCTTCGAGGATCCCGCGCATGCCACCGGGACGGATGAGGAGAAAATGGCGGTGTTTCGCCGGGTGCGTAATGAGATCCGCCGCACCTTCACCGCCTACGCCGACGGGCGGCGCGATGCGATCAAGTCATTAGGTCGCTAATTTCAACCACCCAAACCACTCAATTCCCGTTCATATGTCCGACTCCGTCGCCAAGAGCATGTCCTTTCTGGATCGTTACCTGACGGTTTGGATTTTCGCCGCCATGGGGCTGGGCGTGGCCCTCGGCCACTTTGTCCTGGCCGATCCCGAGGCGTTTTTTGCGCCGATGACGGTCGGGACGACCAACCTGCCCATCGCCATCGGCCTGATCCTCATGATGTACCCACCACTGGCGAAGGTGAAATACGCACAACTCCCCAAGGTCTTCGCCAACACCCGGATCCTTACGCTGTCGCTGGTTCAGAACTGGATTGTCGGGCCAATCCTCATGTTCCTCCTCGCGGTCCTGCTGCTCCGGGACCACCCCGACTATATGGTGGGCCTGATCCTCGTCGGCATCGCCCGGTGCATCGCCATGGTGCTGGTGTGGAACGAACTCGCGAAGGGGAGCCGCGAATACGCCGCGGGGCTCGTGGCCCTGAACAGCATCGCCCAGATTCTTTGCTACAGCTTTTACGCCTGGCTCTTCATCACGGTACTGCCGCCGTGGTTCGGGTTGGAAGGCAAGATCGTGCAGGTCGCCATGGGTGACATCTTTTGGAGCGTGATGATCTACCTTGGCATCCCCTTTGCCGCGGGCGTCCTGAGCCGGGTGATTTTGGTGCCGATGAAAGGCGAGGATTGGTACGAGCGCGTGTTCATCCCCCGCATCTCACCGCTCACCCTCGGCGCCCTGCTGTTCACGATTGTCGTGATGTTCACCTTCAAGGGCGAGGCCATCGTGCAACTGCCGTTCGATGTGTTGCGGATCGCCATTCCCCTGGTGCTTTATTTCGCGATCATGTTTTTCGTGAGCTTTGTGATGGCGAAGAAACTCGGCGCGGACTATCCGCGCTCGACCTCGCTCGCCTTCACCTCCGCGGGCAACAACTTCGAACTCGCGATCGCCGTGGCGATCGCCGTCTTCGGCCTGCAGTCCGGGGTGGCCTTTGCCGCCGTGGTCGGACCACTGATCGAGGTGCCGGCCCTGATCGGGCTCGTGCATGTCGCCTTCTGGTTCAAGCGGCGCTGGTACGCTGCGGAAACCGCCGGCAACTGAGCGGCTGCGCCGCAGCCGAAGGAAAGGCCTTTTTTAACCACAGATTGCACAGATGGGCACAGATATCCGTACCTTGGTATGGCCTGCTGTGGCCATCACAGCTTGGTCCATCAGTGATATCCGTGTGATCCGTGGCTCATAAAATTGAACCTGTCATTCACGTGTTGCCAGCCGGCGGGGGGGCCGGTGTGTTGGCGGGCCTTACATGCAACTCGATATTCCCGCCGGTCCCTATGACGGCTACATCTTTGACCTCGACGGCACGCTGCTCGACACCATGCCGCTCCATTTCGAGGCCTGGGAGGCGGCGTTGCAGGCTGTCGGGCTGACCCGGCCGCTGGAGGAGGATTTTTTCTATTCGCTCGGCGGCACGCCCACGCGCCGGGTGGCTGAACTCTGTGGCGAACGCTACGGGCTGAAGCTCGATCCGGAGGCGGTCTTTCACCACAAGGAGGCGCTTTTCACCGCCCGCCAGGCCGGGGTGCGACTGATCGAGCCTGTAGTCGCCTTTGCCCGCCGCATGGCGCCGACGCATCCCCTGGCGGTGGCTTCGGGCGGACCGCGCAACGTGGTGCGGCATTCGCTGGAGACGAGCGGCCTGGCTCCGCTGTTTCGCGCCGTGGTGACCGCGGACGACGTGGTGCACGGCAAGCCCGCCCCGGACATGTTCCTCCTCGCGGCGAAATTGTTGGGTCTGGCCCCTGAGCGGTGCCTTGTGTTTGAGGATGCCGTGCTGGGGCTCCAGGCTGCCCGGGCGGCGGGCATGCAGGTGGTGCACGTGCCGAGCCGGCGGTGAGACTATTTCGGATTTCTGATTTCGAATACCGGAAGGCCAGGCTGGATACATGAAATTGGGAAATCTGCACCCGGTTTGATCGAGGCGGTTCCACTTTCCGGTTTTCGGTATCCTGTGTCCGGTATTAGCCTCAGGTTTCTGCCCTGAACTTCAGGCTTGGGCGGCGGGGGCGTTCCGTGTTCGATCCGCGGCATGAAACTGGAGTCGATGGTCAAACCCGAAGTGCGCACGCAACCGGTCTATGAGCCGGGCAAGCCCATTGAGGAGGTGGCGCGCGAACTCGGCTTGGATCCGGCCGGCATCATCAAGCTGGCCTCCAATGAAAATTCTTTCGGCCCCTCGCCCAAGGCGATCGCGGCGGCCCAGGCGGCACTCCTGCAGGGCGAACTGTATCCGGATGGCGGGTGCTTTGCACTGCGGCGCAAACTGGCGGAGGTATGGGGCCTGAAGCCGGAGCAGTTTGTGATCGGCAACGGCTCGAATGAACTGCTCGAACTCGTGGGCCATGCCTTCCTGCGGCCGGGCGACGAGGTCGTGATGGGCAACCCGGCCTTCGTGGTCTACAAGCTCGTCACGCTGCTTTTCGGGGCAACGCCGGTGGAGGTGCCGCTGGTCAATCATTGCCACGTGCTCGCCGACCTCGCCGCGGCCATCACGCCGCGCACCCGGATCGTTTTCGTGCCGAGCCCGAACAATCCCACGGGCACGGCCAACGCCGAGGCGGAACTGCTCGCCTTCGCCCGGGCGCTGCCGGAGCACGTGGTGTGTGTGTTTGACGAGGCCTACGCGGAATATCTGGAATCCCCGCCGGACCTGCGCCCGCTCATCGCGGAGGGCCGGCCCGTGCTCTGCCTGCGGACATTTTCCAAGATCTACGGCCTGGCGGCTCTTCGCGTGGGCTACGGTTATGCCGGCGCGGAAATGGCCGCGCTGCTCAACCGCGTCCGGCAGCCCTTCAACGTCAACGCCATTGGCCAGGCGGCGGCGGTGGCGGCGCTCGACGACAGCGAATTCACCGCCCGTTGCCGGCGGGAAAACCGCGCTGGCATGGTGCAATTGGGCGAGGGCTTCAAACGGCTCGGCCTGGAGTTTGTGCCCAGCGTGGGCAATTTCATTCTCGTGCGGGTGGGGGACGGCGGCCGCGTGTTTGACGCCCTGCAGCGTCGCGGCGTGATCGTCCGTCCGGTCAAGTCCTACGGTTTGCCGGAATGGATCCGCGTGACCGTCGGCACCCGCGAGCAAAACGAACGCCTGTTGCGTGAGCTAGCAGCGG
>JBIJDP010000413.1:0-3509 GCA_044344065.1 Opitutaceae bacterium | reverse complement strand
TCATGGAGAATGCGCGGAAGTACAACCGGCCCGGCGGCCGCATCCGGCTGGTGGCGGGGCCGGCCGGGCACAGCGTCGTGCTCACGCTCGGCAACACCGGCCTCACCATCCCCCCGGCGGCGCAGGCGCACATTTTTGAGCGGTTTCATCGCGGCGCAATGGGGGAGAATGTGCCGGGTTACGGCCTGGGCCTGAACCTGGCCCGCGAACTCGTCCGCCTGCACCGCGGCGACCTGCGCCTGGTCCGCTCGGAGGCGGGATGGACGGAGTTCGAGGTGGAGCTCCCCTCGGCCGGCGCGGCCGGAAGGGAGGCGGCGTCATGAAGCTGCGGCGCTTCTGGCTGCTTCCGGCCCTGGTCATCGGGGCGCAGGCCGATGAGGGCTTTTATGACCGGCTGCGCGATACGCTCACGGTGGCCTCGGCCGACGGGACCATGGGCGGGCGGCTGAGCGGCACGTTGGACGTCGAGAGCTATCACTTTCAATCGCCGGCGCCGGGACTGATCTACACGCGTGACACGGTGCTGGTTAATCCCCGGCTGTCGGTCTTCGGCGATGCGCAACTGGGCCGGAGTCTTTACCTGTTTGCCCAGGTCCGGGTGGACCGGGGTTTCGATCCCGGTGCAGCCAGCCTGCGCGGGCGGCTCGACGAATACGCCCTGCGCTACACGCCGGGGACCTCCGGTCATTTCAGTCTGCAGGTCGGCAAGTTTGCGACGGTCATCGGCAATTGGGTGCAGCGCCACGGCCCGTGGGAAAATCCCTTCATCACGGCGCCACTGCCCTACGAGAACCTGACCGGCATGTGGGAGGCGGCGGCGGTGCGCAACAGCACCATCCTGCTCGCGTGGGCGCACCTGCTGGAGGCGGCGCCGACGGCGGAGTCGGAATATGCAGACAAGCACCTGCGGCTGCCGGTGATCTGGGGCCCCAGCTATGCCAGCGGGGCGGCGGTCTCGGGCGAGATCGGGCGCTTCACCTATGCCGCCGAGGTGAAGAACGCGGCGCTGGCCTCGCAGCCGGCCTCCTGGGATTTCGACCGCGGTCTCACCGAGCATCCCACCTTGAGCGCGCGTCTCGGCTACCGTCCCAACCTGATGTGGAATTTCGGAGTGTCCGCGAGCCGCGGCCCGTATCTGCGTCCGTCGGCTGAGGCCACCATCCCGGCCGCCTATGCCCGCAGCGATTACCGGCAGGTTGTCATCGGCCAGGACATCGGCTTTGCCTGGCATTACTGGCAGGTGTGGCTCGAGGCCTGCCAGGCCCGCTTTGAAAATCCGCGCATCGGGGATGCGGTCACCCATGCTTGCTACGCGGAGGTGAAGTACAAGTTCACGCCGCAATTTTCCGGCGCGCTCCGGTGGAATCTCCAGACCTACGGCGACATCGCCCACCTCGGCGGACGCCGCCCGTGGGGCCGTGACACCTGGCGGATCGACGCGGCGCCGAGCTACCGCTTCACGCCGCATTTCCAGCTCAAGCTGCAATACAGTTATCAGGAAGAGGACGGGGCGGCCCGGCCCGTGCGGCACACGCTGGCGACCCAGGCCACGCTGCGGTTCTGACGGCGGCGCCGGAGCGGGGTAACAACCTTGTTACCGTCACCGGCTTTTCTTGCGGCGCACACTGGGGAAAAACAGGGACGGAATTTCCGACCGCATTTTTTTCCCCCATCCATTGTTCGCGTCCTCCCCGCATGAAAATCCTCCGGCGCTTCCGGCTTCAGCTGTTCTGGCTCAACCTCCCCTCGACGATCCTGATCACCCTGCTGCAACGCACGCCGGTCCTCCGGCTGGTCGCGGCCGCCGATGAGATGGTGATCGCCTCGCCGCTGGGCGCAGTCCTCCG
Source organism: Opitutaceae bacterium (assembly GCA_044344065.1). GTDB lineage: Bacteria > Verrucomicrobiota > Verrucomicrobiia > Opitutales > Opitutaceae > UBA2377. The sequence continues at coordinate 1,662 of JBIJDP010000413.1, read as the reverse complement.
CTCGGCGCTGGCGGCCACCGCCTCGCTGGGCGTCATGCACACACTGGCGGGGGCCACCGAACTCTCGCCGTCCCAGCCGAGCCCGGCCAGCGGCACGGTGGGCACGCCGCTCACCATCGCCTTCTCCGTCACCGGCACCACCAGTGGACCTGAGTCCTGGATCGTGGGCGGTGCCGTGCCGCCGGGGATGACTTTCAGTGGCACGAGTTCCGATACGCTCGTACTGGGCGGCACCCCGACCACCGCCGGCAACTACACGATGTCGATCCAGGCCGAGGACGGACCCACGGGATTCCAATCCCCCACCTTCTCCTACACGGTCAACATCTCCGGCGGCGTCTCGGCCGTCGCACCGTCGTTCACGACGCATCCGTCGAGCCAGGTGGTCACGGAGGGGGCGGGTGTGACTTTCAGCGCGGCGGCGAATGGGACGCCCGCGCCCACGCTGCAATGGCATTTCAACGGCTCTCCGATTGGTGGCGCCACCGGGACATCCTACAGTTTGGGAAGTGTGAACGCAGGGAATGCAGGCACTTATACGGTGGTCGCCACCAACTCGGCCGGCTCGGTCACCAGCAACGGCGCCACCCTGACCGTCAATCCGGCCACCGTCGCGCCCTCGATCTCGGCCCACCCATCCAGCCAGACGGTGAATGCGGGCGCCAGCGTGTCCTTCTCCGTGTCGGCCAGCGGCACGCCGTCGCCCTCGTACCAGTGGCGCAAGGATGGCGTGGACCTCGGGGGTGCGACCTCGGCCACCCTGAATATCGCCAATGTCCAGGCCGGCAATGCCGGCACCTACACCGTGCTCGTGAGCAACAGCGCCGGCTCGGTCCTTTCGAACGGGGCGGTGCTGGCCATCAATGTCGCGCCCGCGATCACGGGCCATCCTTCGGCCCAGAGTGTGGACGAAAGCCTCACGGCCCAGTTTTCGGTGTCAGCCAACGGCACACCGGCGCCCTCGTATCAATGGCAGCGATTGCCGGCCGGCAGCGGCACGTGGGCGGATCTGGCCAATGGCGGCAATTATTCCGGTGCGACCACCGCCACCCTCACGGTGAGCAGTGCCACCATGGTGATGAGCGGCGACCAGTTCCGCGGCGTGGCCACCAACGCCGTGGGCGCGGCGACCAGCAACGCGGCCGCCCTCACGGTCACGGCGCGAGCCCCGACCATCGTTGCGGAGCCGCCCGATCAGACGATTATCCCCGGCGCCAGCGTGGAACTGACGGTTGTTCCCGGCGGCACGGCGCCTTTCACCTACCAGTGGAAACTGGACGGCAGCGACATTGGCGGAGCGAACGCCGCCACGCTGAATCTCGCCAATTTCCAATCGGCCAACGCCGGCACCTATGCCCTGCTGGTGACCAATGCCGCCGGCACCGCGACCGCGACCATCGTCCTGACCCTGCTCACGCCGCCGGTCATCACGTCGCATCCGGCTGATGTGTCCGGGAATCTCGGCGCCAACGCTGCGTTCATGGTGGTGGCAACCAGCGGGCTCGCGCCGGGCTACCAGTGGCAACGCCAGCCCGTGGGTGGTGGCGGTTGGGCCAATCTCGCCAATGGCGGGGCCTACACGGGCGCCACCTCTGCGACCTTGAACATCACCGGTCTGACCGAGGCCATGGGCGGAGACCAATTCCAATGCCTCGTCACCAA
>JBIJDP010000295.1:0-4361 GCA_044344065.1 Opitutaceae bacterium | reverse complement strand
CGCGCCGTGACCGTGGGCGTAGCCGTAGACCTCGTTGCGGAACGGATCGCCGCCGATGAGGCGGCGGTGCGTGAAAAGCGCGGCGTGCGTCCGGGCGAGCTGCGAGATCCAGGCGAGAAACTCCACGTCATCGTCCGTCAGGTGACGCAGGTTGCCCCAGAGGTTGGGGAAGAGCCGGCTGCCGCGGCCGAGGTCCATGACGAGGCTCTCGCGCCAGCGCTCGCCGCCCATGAAATTGCCCCAGCGGGTGTCGGAGAGCCAGACGCCGAGGCTGTCCTTGAGCTGCGGCGGGATGTTCCGCGCATGGTGGGCGTTCTGGTCCTGGGCGAGGGTGACCGAGTCGCGGTAGTGCAGGGTCGGAAACGAACTCGTGCCGGAACCCTCCATGTGCAGGCCGGACTCAAAGATTGCGTCGCCGTGCAGGGCCCAGAACGGCGAGCGCAGGCCCCAGTACCACATGATGAAGACGTCGGGGGCGATGGCGCGGGCGCGATGCGCCAGCTCGATCAGCCACTCGTGCATCGATTCGGTCGCGTACTTGCCGGGCAAGTGGCCGTGGTCCGGATTGTCGCACTGGAAGAAGCCGCCGTCGAATTTGAGGAAGCGGACTCCGTTATGCTTCACGTGATGCAGGACCGCCTTGCGCAGGATGGCGCGGTAGTTTTTTTCGCCGAGGCAGAAAGTCAGGCCGTCGGCGCCGAGCGGATAGCCCTCGCGATAGAGCTGCGTGGGCGGCAGACCGTCGGCGAACGCCCCGGGATAATCCCAGCAGGACTGCAGGCCCCAGCTGGTGGCGAACCAGAGGCCGAACTTCAGGTGCAGCGAGCGGATGCGCCGGATGACCGACTCGGGACCGTGCGGAAAGGCGGTGGGTTTGAACTGCGTGAGGTCGGAGGCGGGATCCACCCAGCCGGTGTCGAGGGTGAAGTAGTCGAAGTTCACACCGCGTTTCTGCAACTGTGCAATGTGGCCGAGCACCTCGAGGGTCTGTTCGTCGTCGAGGGTGGGGCAGGCGCCCCACTGGTTGTTGATGCCAAAGGGCGTGTAGATGCCGATCATGCCCGGACGCGGGCGGCTGCGGGACTGGATGAAGTCGAGAAAGTGCTCGCGGGCCCCGCCGGCCGGGGCGACGCTGAACAGCGCGGTGTGGCTGCGATACTTCGCCCCCGGGGCGAGGCGCCGGCCGGGATAATGGGCCAGCAGCACATGGCCGTCGGCGAGGCGGTTGTCGCCGGAGGGATGCTCAATGGCAGCGAAGGCCTCGTCGTTCAGGAGGACAGGCTGGCCCTGTCCGCCATCAGTGGCGTTGCCCGCGGAGGCAAAGCGATCGAGTTCAACGTCGAGCAGCAGGAGCTCATGGCCGGTGGTATTGGTGAACTCGATCCACTTGCGCCGGGTGGGGCCGTCGAGCTGCACGTGGAGCCTGACCTCCAGGTCCGCCGACAGACTGTGCAGGATAAACAGCGCCCGTTGCCGGCCCGAGCGGCGAACCGCGCGGACCGTGAAGTCATCGACGCACTGCAGGGGTTCGGCCACCCGGTCGACCGCGGCTGAAAAAAGCAGTGCCAACTCACATATGCCAGTGAGAGGGATGGTGCGGCCGGTGAGATTGTTTTGAACCCGGGTGGCACAAAGCCGTCCGCCATTCCAACTGTATGACCAGGCATGCTCCGGATTGGAGAGCTCGAGTTGGCTGGCGGCGGATAATGTGCTTGGTTTCATGTTGGAATTGGTTGCACCGCATCGCTTCAGAGGCGCTGGATCCACACCAGCTCCGACACCAGTGCGCCCCGCAGGGTCATGGCGAATCCCTCGTGCATCAGTTCGGCGCCCGGATGAATTTCAGCGGCATTGCTCCCGTCCTGATACGACAGCCGGTAGCTACGGTCGGCCTCGAGACCCTTGAGCTTGATCGTATGCCGGTCGGGGTCGGGGCCGGGTTTGAATACGTAGACCACACCGCTCCCGCTGACTGGGTCGAAATACTCGATGCCGTCCCAGTTGTTGCCATCTGGGCGTGGCAGCACGTGATACAGGTTGGCGCTGCGGATCAATGGTCGCAGACGATGCTTGTACATCTGAACTTCGCGCACGACCGCCCGGCGTTCCTCCTCGGTCCACACGAAGCCGCCGTTGGTGGGGTTGGGACTGTCGATCCACCACATGAAGGCGCCGAGGCCGGCGGAACGAAAATCATAGGCGATGCCGCCGGGCTCGCCTGGCCGCGCGCGGGAATGCCAGCCAAGGAAGCCCTGCATCTGGATGGGGTGCAGGGCATGTGAGCTGTCGTGGAAAACCCTCCGGGTTACGATGGCCTCATCAACGGTGTCGCAGATCTGGATCTTCGTGGCGCGCAGCATGGCCCCGTAATCCTTGATCGGTCCGCCCCCGCCGCAGTTCTCCCATTGGAATCCGGGGATTTCACGCTTCAGATCGTCCAGCAGCGCATAGAATCCCCTGACCGACCAGTAGTCCGGCGCAACCACCTGGCCGCGGGTCGCGTCGGAACGCCACGTATCGGCGCCATGCTCCGCGAACAGGCGCTTGATGCGGCGGGCCCGGATCGTCCGACCCTGGGAAGAGGCCATCGGCTCCGCATCGGTCCAGTAAAGCACATACCGCAGGCCCAGTGCCTTCGTGGCTTCGCCAGCGAACTGCATGCCCTGTGGCCAGTCGGTGCGATCGGTGTCGGGTTCCGGACCGTCCCACCAGCCGACATCCACGGTCATCTCCTCGAAACCCAAGGCGGCCACCTCCCTGATCAAGGGATGGTATTTTGCCTCCACCGGGTCCCACGCCTTCGGGTCCATCTGGGAGGTCGGACACTGGCCCGTGGCCGTGAAGGCATTCCATTGCAGCTTGGGATAAGTGGAGTCGGTGCGCAGTTCCGCTGGCATGCCGTGGGCGAACAGGTAGTGCCTCAGGCTGTTGCCGGCGTCATCGATGTCCCCGCGATAGGCGCCGAGCAGGGCGGGGGGCACCGCGAAGTCACCGCCGGCAGGTATCTCGGTTGAGAAATCCGACGGGTTGCCGGCATCGAGCCGTACGCGCAGTCCGCGTGCTGTTTGCTGCGCGGAGACACTGAGATGCGAATGACTCCACTCCATGCCCACATAGACGCCCTCGACGTCGGCGGCATCCAGAATCACGAGCGGAATCTCGTCGTAACCCGGCGTCGCCACAATCTTCTGCACATAACCAGGAACAACCGCATCGCGGAAGATGCCGGAGGTTTCGAATTTCCCGCCGCCACCTTCGTCACTGAAATGCCACGCGTGCAACTCCCCCACCGCCGGTGCGACAAGATTCAGGGCAAGGCTGGGTTGGCTGCCAATCCCGACCGGGTGCGCGGATGGATTGCGCAGGGTCAGCGCATGCCGCACGGGACCCGGCCCGGGGCGTGCCCACCACTCCGACTCCATGATCAGTTCGGTGGAGGCGCTGATGAAGCGCAGCGTCAGTTTGGTGCTATCGCCGGCATCAAGCTGCGCGGACTGAAACCGCCAGTCGGCAGCGACAGGTTTCCCGGATAGTTTCAATTCCGGCAAAAGCTGAAATGCCCCCGCGGCCTCTGCCCAGTTCCAATTGCCACCTGCCGGTCCCAAATGACGGATGATGAGCGCGTGTCCGCTCACGGCGAGTGACAGCCTCGTGTCGGCCGTGGACAGGGTCCACGTGCTGGCAGGAGCTTGATCGAACGCGTTCAAGGCGGGGGCGCGCTTGGTGCGATGGCAATCAGGATTCGAGGATCAATATCCAGTCGTGGTCGCTGCCTTTGGGTGGCGGGCACGTCAAGGTGCCGTCGGCGGTGGCGGTGACGCGGGTGGGTTTGGATTCCTTGCCTGTGGCCGGATCGAAGATCGTGGCGCGCCAGGTGGCACCGGCGCCGAGCTCGCGCAGGACGACGGGCTCGGCGTGCGGCACGTAGGTGAGGCGCACCTGTCCGGGGATTCCGGCCGATTGCGGGCCCTGCGTGTTCAGGTCGGGTGAGCCGATCGGTCCCCAAGGCTGATCGCCCAGTTGCGCGACGATGACGGCCCCGGGCCATGCGGTGTCATCAAACTTCCGTTCGTCCCAACCGCTGAGCTTGCGGCTCCAGGCCTTCCAGGTGTTGTCGGTCACGATACGTTGCACGTGTCCGTCCGCGTAGCGGATTTCAACGACGGCAAACAGGCCGGGCTTGTCGCCCGTGGCGGGGCGCAGTTCGCACCAGATGGCCAGGTCATTGCGGCCGGGCTTGAGCAATTGCGCCCGGTCGTTGATCTGCGGGCCGGAACGCCAGCCCCAGGCCACGCCGGCGGGGGAGCCGTTCAGTCGCGCTTCGCAGTGCGCGCCGCCGCCAAAGCGCAGCCGGGCGCTGA
>JBIJDP010000294.1:0-4365 GCA_044344065.1 Opitutaceae bacterium | reverse complement strand
GTGAGGAAGTCTACCACTGGCTGGCCCGGATGCCCGGCCTGCGCGGCAAGGAGAAGACCCTGCGCAAGGAGCTGGAGCGCATCCTCGAGCAGAAGGTGGAAAAAGACCTGCTCTAGACTGACCCCGATGTTCAACCGCGAAGAGCGCGAAAGGACGCGAGGATTTCCGATCTAAAGCGCGGAAGGGCGGAATACGCAGAAAGGCAACCACCGGAAATTTCTGATTCCGTTTTTCAGCTCTTCCGCGTTTCCGCGATAAAAAGAAACCACGCCTTCGCGCTCTTCACGGATCCATCATCCCCATTGCCAAATCCTCGCCCGCCATGTCCCTCCACGTTCTCACCCATCCGCTCGCCGCGCACATCATCACCCACCTGCGCGACCAGACCACCAAGCCCGCGACGTTCCGCACCCTGTCGTATCACCTCGGCCTGCTCCTCGCCTTCGAGGCCACGCGCGATCTGGCCACCGAGGAGAAAACCGTCCGCACCCCGTTGGAGCCCACCACCGGACGGGTCCTCGCACGTCCGCTCGTGGTCGTGCCCATCCTGCGCGCCGGGCTCGGCATGGTGCAGCCCTTTCTCGATATTTTTCCCGATGTGAGCGTCGGCTACATCGGGCTGGAGCGCGACCACCAGACCGCCGTGGCCCGCAGTTACTACTGCAAGCTGCCGCCGCTCGAAGACGCGCGTGTCATCGTGGTCGACCCGATGCTCGCCACCGGCGGCTCGGCGGTGCAGGCGCTCGACGTGGTCAAGACCGCCGGGGCCAGGGAACTTTCCTTCGTCAGCATCGTCGCCAGCCCCGAAGGCATCGCCGCCGTCCAGCAGCGCCATCCCGAGGTACCGATCTTCACCGCCGCCCAGGACCGCGGGCTCAATGCGAGAAAATACATCCTACCCGGCCTGGGCGATTTTGGCGACCGGTTGTACGGAACGTAGCAGGCCGCGGGGCGGCCTGAACATCCAACATCCAACGCTCAACTTCCAACACTCAATGCGAGCGAGCGGCGTCTTGGACCATCCCGTCCTTACGGTCCATTAGGTCCATCCCATCCACTCGCTTACGCTCGCAGCTACTTGCCGTCGGCCTTGGCGCCCAGGCCCGGCCAGCGGCCGGCGGTGGTCGCGCGAATTGCCGCGGCCCATTGGCGGGAGCCCAGCGCCAGGGCCGGCCGGTCCGCGGCGTCGTAGAGTTCGGCCGCGTAGTCGAGGATGGCCGCCTGGGTGAGGCATTTTTCCACCGCGGTCGCATCGGATTCGCCTTTGGCGAGCAATTCGACCTGGGCCTCGGGCGTGCAGCCGAGAAACTCCGGGGCCGGCATGGCAAACAGCTTTTCCTGGGCCTCGACCAGCGCCGGCAGCGCGGCTTCGGCCCGATGCCTTTCGCCCGGACTCAGGGCCGCCCGCACGAAACGTCCCAGTTCCTCGATGAGCCGGAGCAGATAATCCTGGCGCTGGGGTGACATGGGTGGGGTCAGACTGCAGGAGCGGCTTTAGGCCGCGATTGAGGACGCAACGTCGCGGCGCAAAGCCGCTCCCACAGGAAAGACCTTACTTCCAACTGAGCACGAGGCGGGTGTAATAAGTCGTATCCATTTCCTCCCGGCCCGGCTGCGGCCGGCTGTTGTACTGGTTGTTCAGGCCCACGCGCAGTTTCCAGAAGCCCGCGTTGATGGGAAACTCCAGCGCGGAGTCGTGCACAAACCGGTAGTCGGCGAAATCATTGACCGACGGCAAAAACTGCAGCTCGGTGACGAGGGAGACTTTTTCGCCAAACTTGATCGCGTTGTTCAGGCCCGTGGAAATCACCGCGCCCTTGTTCTCCACGCCGGTGCCGTAACTCTCAAACCGGTAACCGGCACCGAGACGGGCGGTGAGCTGATGCTGCTCGGTCTTGATCACACGGTAGGTGAAGCCGGCATCGGTGGTGGAGCGCAGGTTCACATCCTCGACATTGTCACGCTCCAGCTCCTGCCGCACGAACCAGCCAAGGTGTTCCGAGAAAAAGGAGGCGTAGTCCACGCCGCCCTTCACCTCGTCGGCAGTCTTGTTCTGCACGCCGGCGGCATCCTCCGAGGTGGCGTAATTGGTGTTGGCGTAGAACTTCAAGGCGTCCTGCGGGTTGGCCAGGGTGGCGGTGAACCCGGCGGCCAGGCCCGTCGAATTGGTGTTGCCGGACTTGCCGGTGAGGTCGATCGAGCTCTGGTAGGCCCATTTGCGCTCCCGTGAGGCGATTTCCTTCTTCATCGCCGTGACCTGCGGATCCTCGCCGCCCGCGCCCCAGGAGGCCGCGAGTTTCTCGACCTTGGTGGTGAGTTCGCCATCCGCCCCCGCGATTTTCAGGGTGCTGCCCTCGCCGGCCAGGGTGCCCTGCAGCACCGTGCCGCTGGCGAGACGGACAAACACCGGGGCCTCGGTATTTAACGCGATCACTTCGCCCTGCTTGATCGTGAGGTCACCGGCATAATCCGTCGTGACGAAGACCTTGCCATCCTCGATCTTCGTAACCTTGCCGACAATGCGGGCGCCGTTCCTGGTCTCAACGACATCGGCGCTGAGCTGGAGCGCGCTGAGAAACGTGGCGCAGAGGAGGAATGGCAGTGCCCGGAAGGATGTTTTTACGTTCATGGTGGGTGGTAGCCGGTCACAAAAACGCCTGCACCAACGTGGTGTCAAAAGCATAGTGGCCGAATTGCCCCACGGCCGGCCTGGCTGCTTTTTCGGATTCCTATGCCGCCTGCATCCCCCATGTTAGGTCGCATGACACCGCAACGCCCTGCCCTCATCGTCGCCGACCGCTGGCAGGACTACCAGTTGATCGATTGCGGTGACGGCATGAAACAGGAGCGTTGGGGACCCCATAACCTGGTGCGACCCGACCCGCAGATCATCTGGCCGCGGGCCGGCAGCGCCCCGGGGTCCAAGTGGGAAAACTGGGACGGCTTTTACCACCGCAGCGCCACCGGCGGCGGCAAGTGGGAGTTCCGCCGCCCATTGCCGGACCATTGGACCATCCGCTACGCGCCGCTGAAGCTCACCTTCAAGATCCATCCCACCGGCTTCAAGCACACCGGGCTCTTCCCCGAACAGGCCGTGAACTGGGAGTGGTTCAACGCCAGGATCAAGGCGGCCCGGGCGGCGGGGCGCGAGGTGTCGGTGCTCAATCTCTTCGGCTACACCGGCGCCGCCACCTGTGCCGCCGCGGCTGCCGGCGCGAAGGTCTGCCACGTCGACGCCGCCGAGGGCATGGTTAAATGGTGCCGCGAGAACGCGGCCCTGTGCGGCCTGGCGGAGGCGCCCATCCGCTACATCACCGACGACTGCCTCAAATTCGTCCGCCGCGAGCTGAAGCGCGGCCGCCACTACGATGCCATCATCATGGATCCGCCGACCTATGGTCGCGGCAGCACCGGTGAGATGTGGAAACTCGACGACCACCTCTGGCCCCTGCTCGATGAGTGCCGCCAACTGCTCAGCGAGACCCCGCTTTTCTTCCTCATCAACGCCTACACCGCACGGCTCTCGCCCACCGTGGTCGCCAATCTGCTCGCCGCCCTCCTCCCCGACCGCGGCACCATCACCGCCGGCGAAATCGGCCTGCCCATCCAGCACGACGGCAAGGTGCTCCCCTGCGGGATCTACGGCCGGTGGGAAATGTGAGGGTGGCGGGGTATTCCGATCCCCGCTTTCCATCCTCCAACCGCTGGAATCCAATCTTTCTCGTTCTTCTTTATCTTTCTCTTTCGTCAGGGCCGAGGGATCCCAAACCGGGAAAGAGAAAGATTACGAGAAAGAGAACGATTGAATTATGGAGGGATGAGCGCCGAGGCGGGGTTCGGACCTGTCCTCCGTAGGCCCGGCGAAGGAGGAGACCCCGCCCGCCCACTCTACCGGTACTGCGCCAGCTCCAGAATCACGCCGTCGGGATCGAGGAAATAGACCAGGGTCTTCTCCCCCTGCTCGTGCTTCACGGCACCCGCCGGCACCTTGACCGGCTCGCTAAACAATTTCACCCCCGCCGCCCGCAGCTTTGCCGCCATCGCCGCGATGTCGTCCACGCGCAGGGCAACATGCCTGAGCCCCACGGTATTGGCGCGACGGTTGGCCGCCGGACTCTCGCCCGGCGGGGTGTCATAGCACAGGAGTTCGAGGCGCGGTTCGCCGGCAGGCGCGACGATGTACGCGACCCGGCCGCGTACGCCCTGAAGGCCCACGATCCGGTCGATCCACTCACCCTCGAGCCGGGCTTCCTTCACCAAGCGGAAGCCCAGCAGTTCCGTATAGAACCGCACCGACCGCGCGAGGTCGGTCACGACGATGTTGATGTGGTCGACGGCGCGGATCATGGCACACACCGCGCGATC
>JBIJDP010000293.1:0-4371 GCA_044344065.1 Opitutaceae bacterium | reverse complement strand
AACGCAGGCGACCTTCTTACCCAGCTGGCCGGCCCGGATCGCGCCGGCATAGCCCGCGGGACCGCCGCCAATGACAACCAGATCATATTCAGTGGATTCAGCCATGGTGTGGGAGGTGTGTTTGGACCGAACGGTCGCACACCCCGGCCCACCGTCAAATGAAAATCCGGTTCCCGGTGAAGCGGGAACCGGATTCTCGGAGATCGGAGTTTGGAGATCGGAGATCGAAAAACAGCATCCGGGCCATTTCGATCTGCGATCTCCGGTCTCCGAACTGCGATATCTGACGGTGCCGTCATCGGCGCCGTCAGATATCAATGACGTCGTCGGGCTTTTTCGGCGGCGGGCCCCGGCGGGCCGGCGCGGGCTTCAGCACTCGCGTAAAGACAAAGTTGGTCACGCTCACGATCAGGGCGCCGCCCACGGCCGACCAGAAACTCTCGACATGGAAACCGTCCACGAGCTTGCCCACAAAGAGGAACAACAAGGCATTGATCACGACCATGCCGAGTCCCATCGTCAGCACGATGAACGGCAGCGTGAACAGCACCAGCAGCGGCTTCAGGATCACATTCAGGAAGCTGAGCAGCAGCACGACCACGAACAGCGTCAGGCCGTCGGTGCAATGGATGCCGGGAATGAGCTTGGTCGCGAGCGTGACGCCCACGGCCAGCACCAGCCAGCGGACCAGCAATTGCATTAACGCAGAATTCATTCGAGTCCGGGCGACTTTCGCCTCCCCTTGCTGACGGGCAATGAAAATCCTCGTCATCCAGGACCATCTTCGCAGCGGCGGCACCGAGCGCCAGTCCGTGCTGCTCGCGAACGCCTTTGCCGCCGCCGGCCACGCCAGCACCCTGCTGACTTTCCGCCCGGGCGGTGCTCTGGCCGGTTCGGTCGGCCCGGGCGTCACCCGGCTGGCCCTGCAGTCCTTCGACACCCGGCTCGATTGGTATGCCCCCGGACTGCGGCGCACAATCGAGGTGCTCCAGCCCGACGTCATCCTCTGCATGGGACGGATGGCGAATTGCGCGGCGGGGCACATCGTCAAAATCGTGCAGGATCGGTGGCCCGATGCGGTCGTGCTGGCCACCATGCGCACGGGCAAGTGCCTGCCGTGGCGCTTCCGCCGTTCGCTGTCGGCCGTACGCCACATCATCGCCAACAGCGCCGCCGCCCGCGCCACGCTGGTGGAGGAGCACGGAATCCCGGTGGACAAAATCACCGTGATCCACAACCCGCTCGTCTTCTCGCCCGCGGCCCCCGGCGAACCCGCGGACTCCGCTGCCCGCGCCGCCCTGCGGTCGAACCACGGCGCCACCGCCCGCACGACGGTCCTGCTCAACGTGGCCATGTTCCGCCCGGAGAAGAACCAGGCCGAACTCATCACCTCGGCCGCCACCCTGCCCGCGGATTTTGACTGGCAGCTCTGGCTCGCCGGCGACGGCCCCGCCCGCACGGCCTGCGAGGCGTTGTCCGCCCGCCTCGGGCTCACGCAGCGCGTCAAATTTCTCGGCTTCCTCCGTGATCCCTCCGCCGTTTACGGGGCCGCCGATCTCGCCGTGCATGCGTCGCGCAGCGAATCGCTGTCCAATTTCCTCATCGAGGCCCAGGCCCACGGGCTGCCGGCCGTCGCCTACGACGCGCAGGGCATCGGTGAATGCTTCCTGCCCGGCGAGACCGGGGCCGTGATTGCGCGCGGGCAGACCGCGGATTTCTGCGCCGCCGTCCGGCATTACGCCGCCGCCACAGCGGCCTGCCGGGACCGCGCCCGCGAATTTGCCCGCACCACGTTTGCCGCCCCGCGGCAGGTGCAGGCCCATCTCGACCTTTTTTCAAAACTGGCCAAAGTCTGACCCATGACCAACAAGCAGCGCACCGATCTGATCGCGAAATACATCCGCGAGCACAAGTACGCCGACCTGCGCACGCTGGCCTCCCGCTTCGGCGGCTCGATCTCGACGGTCCGCCGCGCCCTCGACCAATTGGAGACCGCCGGGGTCGTCCGCCGGCATCACGGCGGCGCCTCGCTGGTGGAAACCGACGAGGTGGCCCAGGAATACGACTTCATCGCCCGCAATCAGCGTCACCCCGAGGAGAAGTTCGCCATCGCCCGGCTGGTTGCCGAGCAGGTGCAGCCCGGCATGACCGTGATCCTGGACGGCGGCAGCACGACCTTCGCCGTCGCCCGCCTCATCGTCGACAAGCGCCTGCAGGTCATCACCAACTCGCTGCCCGTCGCCAGTCTCTTCAGCGAGGTCGGCAGCGTCGAAACCATCGTCACCGGCGGCAGCATCTACAGCCGGCTGGGCGTCCTGCTCGGACCCATGTGCGAGGATTCGCTCGGGCAGGTGCACGCCGACCTCGCGATTTTGGGCGGCGCCGGCATCACCGAAAACGGCGTCTGGAACCAGAACACCCTCATCGTGGCCGCCCAGCGCCGCATGATTGCCGCCTCCGAGCGCACCATCTTCGCCCTCGATAATTCCAAGTTCGGCCGCAAGGCGCTCAATCTCACCACCCCGTTTGAGCCGCGCTTCACGATTGTCACCGACATCCGCCCCGCCCCCGCCGTGGCCAAGGCCATCAGCGCCGCGGGAGCAAAGCTCACGTTGACCGAGCAACTGAACGGGAAGTAGGCCGGCTTGGCCGGGAGCGCGACCGCCCTCCCCGCTCCCAGCTCCCAACCTCTATCCGCACACCTCCTCCTGACAGCGTCCTGTCAGCAGTGCGCCCCGGCGACCGCTCGCGAGTTGCTTTCCCGACGGGGTTGCACTTCGTCAATTCCGTGCCGTCATCCGCCTCCCGTCCCGCCCCCGAGTGCATCCGCCTCCGCGGCGTGCGTCAGAACAATCTCAAGGGCTTCGACCTCGACCTGCCTCTCGGCCGGTACGTCGTGGTCACCGGGCTGAGCGGCACGGGCAAGTCCTCCCTGGTCTTTGACACGCTGCACGCCGAGGGCCAGCGCCGCTACGTCGAGACTTTCAGCGCCTATACCCGCCAGTTCCTCGACCTGCTCAACAAGCCCAAGGTCGACTCCATCGAAAACATCCGTCCCTCGATCGCCATCGGCCAGACCAACACCGTCAAGACCTCGCGTTCGACGGTCGGCACGATGACGGAACTCACGGACTTCTTCAAAGTCTGGTTCAGCCATATCGCCGCCTGCTACGATCCCGCGACCGGTGAAAAGGTCGAGGACGACACGCCGCAGACGATCTGGGCCAAACTCGTTGCCGCCCACGCGGGCCGCAACGTCATCGTCGCCTTTCGCGTCGCCAAACCCGCCAATCTCACCTGGCCCGAGATCCTGACCAATCTCAAGGGCCAGTCCTACGTCCGCGTGCTCGTCCCGGGGAGCGCGGACGGCCCGTCCGCCCAAACCCCCGCCGTCCAGCGCATCGACGACCTGTTGACCGACCCCAAGCCGCTGTCCGGTTGCACCCATCTCTTCGTCGCCCAGGACCGCATCGTGCTGTCCGCGGCGCTGCAAACCCGCTTCCTGGAGTCCTGCGAGACCGCCCTGCACTTCGGCCAGGGACAGGTGCAGGTCTTCGCCGCCGACGACCTCGCCGAGATCGGCCACTTTTCGCGCGGACTCCATTCGCCGAAAACCGGCCGGACCTTCCGCGCCGCGAGTCCGGCGCTCTTCTCGTTCAACTCCCCCCTCGGTGCCTGCCCGCAGTGTCGCGGCTTCGGCCGGGTGATCGACATCGATTACCGCCTCGCCCTCCCCGACCAGTCCCTGTCCATCGACGACGGCGCCATCAAGTGCTGGGAGAGCGACATCTACGGCGAATCCAAGAAGGACCTGCTGCTCTTCACCCGCCGCAAAAAAATCCCGACCGACGTCCCCTTCGCCTCCCTGACACCCGAGCAGCGGGCCTTCGTCATCGAGGGGGAGCCGGGCTACGGCGAAGAGAACGGCAAGACGTGGCCGAAATACTGGTACGGGGTGAAGGGCTTTTTCCGCTGGTTGGAGAAGAACACCTACAAGATGCACGTCCGGGTGTTTCTCTCGCGCTTCCGGACCTACAACCCCTGCCCGATCTGCCACGGCCAGCGCCTGCAACCGGAGGCCCTCTGCTGGCGCTGGGAGGGTCGCACCCTGCCGGAACTCTACCAGTTGCCGGTCGGCGATCTGCTCGACCTGATCCGGACGAGCGGAGGCCGTCCGGCGCGCAACCGGGACGGCACCGCCCACCAGCGTGATCTCGCCTACGAGTCGATCATCACGCGCCTCGGCTACCTGACCCAGGTCGGCTTGGGCTACCTCACCCTCGACCGCACCTCCCGCACCCTCTCCGGCGGCGAAGTCCAGCGCGTCAACCTCACCTCCTGCCTCGGCACCTCGCTCGTGGACACGCTCTT
>JBIJDP010000436.1:0-3350 GCA_044344065.1 Opitutaceae bacterium | reverse complement strand
GTCGCGGCGGAGCCGGTAGATGTCGGCGAGGTTTCTCACCCAGCCCTTTTCGACAAGAACGTCCACCATCGCCACGCCGAGGCCGTCAATATCGAGGCACGCTTTCGATGCAAAGTGCTGCACGCGGCGGCGCACCTGCACGGGACAGGCGAGATTCGGACAGCGCAGCGCCACCTCCCCTTCGAGTTGCACCACCTTCGTGCCGCAGACCGGACACTGCTCCGGAAACGCATAGGGCACGCAGGCCGGGGTGCGGCGCTCCAGGTTCACGGCGATGACCGCCGGAATGATTTCGCCGGCCTTCTCGACCTGCACCCAATCGCCCACCCGGATGTCCTTCCGTGCGATCTCGTCGCGGTTGTGGAGGGTCGCGCGCGACACGGTCGTGCCGGCGAGCTGCACGGGCTCAAGCTCGGCCACGGGGGTGAGCACGCCGGTGCGGCCGACCTGGATGGTGATGGCATTGAGCCGGGTCTCGGCGCGCTGCGCGGCAAACTTGTAGGCCATGGCCCAGCGGGGGGCCTTGCTCGTGCTGCCGGCCTCGCGCTGGAGTTGGAGCGGATCCACCTTCACCACCGCGCCGTCGGTCGCATAGGCAAACGAGTCGCGGAGCCGGTCGAGTTCCTGCACGGCCCGCCAGACCTCGTCCGCCCCGCGCGCGGGCCAGAACTTTTCCACCGTGGGCAGGCCCCAGGCCCGCACCCGCTCGTGGAAGCCGGCCTGGGTCGCAGGCAGTGCCGCCGCCGGCTCGCAGAACCCAAGGCCGTAGAGCACGATCTCCAGCTTGCGGCGGGCGACTTCCGCGGCATCGAGTTGCTTGATCGTCCCGGCGGCGAGGTTGCGCGGGTTGGCGTAGAGCGCCTCGCCCGCCTCCTCGCGCTCGTCGTTGATGCGCTGGAATTCCGCGAGGGTCAGGTAGATCTCGCCGCGCACCTCGATCACGTCGGGGATCGGTGCACCGGCGGTCGCGCGCAACTGGCGCGGGAGGGTGCGGATCGTGAGCGCATTGGCGGTGATGTCATCGCCCTCGACGCCATTGCCGCGGGTGACGGCGCGGACGAGGCGGCCCTTTTCGTAGGTCACGCTCACGGCCAGCCCGTCGATCTTCGGCTCCACCACGTAGGCCAGTTCCTCGCGCTCCAGGAGTTTCACGAGCCGGGCGTGGAACTCGCGCAATTCCGCCTCGGAATAAGTGTTGTCCAGGCTCTGCATCGGCTGGCGGTGCCGGTAGGTCTGGAAGCCTTCCGCCCGGTCGTCGCCCACCGACGCGGTTGGCGATGCGGTCGTGGCAAACTGCGGACATTGCGCCTCCAGGTCCGCCAGCTCGCGTTTCAGCCGGTCGTAGTCGAAGTCGCTGATCTCCGGCTGGGCGCGGCGATGGTAGAGCTCGTCGTGGCGGGTGACCTCGGCGCGGAGTTGCGCGATGCGTGTCTGGGCCTCGGCGGGGGTCATGCGGACTGATTTGGGACCAGAGCCGCCGTCTTTTCAATCCGGCGTTGGCGGACCGGCAGCGGGGTTTCCAGCCAGCCCCGGACGCGCGGCCAGCGCACGTAGACCGTGACCGCCACGATGGCACCGAGCGTGTCGGCGACCCAATCGGCGATTTCCACATACCGGCCGGGCGTGAAGCTCTGGTGCCATTCGTCAGTCAGGCCGAACAGCGCCACCAGCGCCACCGCGATCCAGGCCCGCCGCGGCGGGAAACCGTTGCGCACCACCAGCATCGCCAGCAGGCCGAAGAGGCCAAAGTGGGCAACCTTGTCGATGCCGACGATGTCCGGCGAGGCCACGGTCCCGCGACCCGACGCCAGGAAAATGGTCGTCGCCAGTGCCAGGGGCCAGAACCACGGGAGGAGGGTGCGCAGGGATGTCACGGTTGCCCCAACAAACTCACCACCCCGCGCCTCGCGACAAGCCAATCTTTGACTGAAACACCCGATGCCGCATGATCTTTCTCGTCTGCCCACCGCCCGCGGGGACAAGCTGGGCGGAACCCAGCTTCGGCTGGCGTGACGAAGCAGACGTTATCAGCCACTTGGCCCTCATTCCTATGCACCTCGAAATCACCGCTCGCGCGTGGACGCGTACCTTTTGCCTTGGGTTGCTGCTGCTGCTGCCGCCGGCTTTCGCCGCCGACACCGCGCCCATCATCGCGACGCAGCCGATGGAGGTCGAGACCGAGGACGGCGGGGTGCACGGCCAGCTCATCGTCGCCCAGGAGATTCTCGATTCCGAGACGCACGCCGACCTTTTCTACACAATCACCAGCGAGCCGCAATACGGCAAGGTCGGCCTGGCGGGCGGCGATGAGGCGGATTTCTTTCGCAACAAGTCCTCGCGCCTCGGCTACTTCGCGTACCGGGCGCAGGAGGATTACTTCGGCGCGGACTCCTTCGGCTATACCGTGCGCAACGAGACCACGGGCCTGGTGTACCAGAACACGGTTGCGATCTCGGTGAAACCGCCCCCGCCGGTCGTGCTGCCAAAGTTCGAGGTCGACGCCACGCGCGAGCGCAACCCGCTGGTGCGCGAAGTCTCGCTCACGACGCGCCCGAACCAGCCGGTGACACAGAAACTCCCGAGCCATGAGGATTTCATGCCGCCGGCCGACCGCATCGGCAGCGCCGAGCCCAAGGTTGCCTACGTGCTCGTCGCCCAGGCAACGCCGCAGCACGGCTCTGCCCGGCTCGACCGCGCCACCGGTCTGCTCACCTATGCGCCTAACCCGGGCTTCATCGGCGAGGATCGCTTCCGCTACTACACGGTGGATGAGGCCAACCCGCACCTCGGCGTGGAGAACGCCGTCTCGGTCCGCGTCGAACCCGTCCGCATGGTGAAACACGTGAAAGCCGACCGCTCCCGCAGCCGCGAGGTTGACCTCGTTTTCGTCATCAACAATTCGCCCTCAATGGCCGCGCACCAGGCCCGCATCGCGGCCAACCTGAGCCGCTTCCGCCAGCTCTTCCACGAGCGCGACCTCGACTACCGCATCGGCGTGCTCACGACTGATTTCGTGAACTCGGTGCCGGGCCTCCCGCGCGCGGAACAGGCTTTCTTCAAGGAAGTCCGCTCCGGGCGGCTCGACGCGGCGGGCCGTCCCGTGCTCGACAAGCGCGGCCGGCCGGTAAAGGCGACCAAGCGCGTCGCAAGCAACGGCACGCTCGTGACCCTCCCGGTCATGGACCGGCCCTGGGTCACACCCGCGACGCCGGACGGCGTTTTCGCCGAGCTCGTGAAGGTCGGCACCAACGGCGACAGCAACCGCACCGCCTTCACCGCCGTGCATAACTTTGTCGCGGGTTACCAAAACAAGGAGCACGCGTTCCTGCGCCCCGACGCCACCACCATTG
>JBIJDP010000292.1:0-4378 GCA_044344065.1 Opitutaceae bacterium | reverse complement strand
CGCACGCTGGCCGTTCGCTCCATGGACTGGATCGCGGCCACCATTATCTCCTCCATCTTCCTCGGTCTTTACGACCTCGGGACGAAGCATGCCGTGCGCGAAAACGCCGTGCTGCCGGTGCTGTTTTTCGCGAATGTCTGCAGCGCCAGCATCTGGCTCATGCTGATGGCCATTGCCGCCACGCGAACCGATGTCCTCCCCGCGCTGTTCACGGTCGCGCCGCTGACACCCCACGAGCACCTGCTGCTCCTCCTCAAGTCCGTCATCGTGGCCTGCTCGTGGGTCTGCACGTATTTCGCGGTCAAGCACCTGCCCGTCTCCCTCGCCTCCCCCATCCGCGCGACCGGCCCGGTGTGGACCTTCCTCGGCGCGCTGCTCGTGCTTGGCGAACGCCCGGCCTGGCTGCAGATCCTCGGCGTGGTCATCACGCTGGGCTCGTTCGTCGGCCTCTCGGTCGCCGGAGCGCGCGAGGGCATTCATTTCCACCGCAACAAGTGGATCGTCTGGCAGGTGGCCGGCACGCTCCTCGGGGCCATGAGCGGACTCTACGACAAGGTGCTCCTCGGCCGCCTCGGGTTCAGCGCCGCCACGGTGCAGGCCTGGTTTTGCATCTACCTCGCCCTGCTCTTTCTGCCCCTGGCCATCGGCTGGAAACTCCGGCTCTGGCCTCGCCACACCTTTGAATGGCGCTGGAGCATCATCGGCATCTCGCTGGCCCTGCTGCTGGCGGACTTCGTGTACTTCGACGCGCTCCGCAACCCCGACGCCCTCGTGTCCCTCGTCGCCAGCCTCCGCCGCGGCAGCATCCTCGTCGCCTTCTTCGGCAGCCTGTGGCTCTTCAAGGAAAAGAACGGCGCCTTCAAACTCCCGGCGGTGGTCGGCGTGCTGGTCGGGATCGTGCTGACGATTTTGGGGTGAAAACGGGATGGGCTCTCGCGGAGGCGCGGAGGGCGCGGAGGGGAATTTTGGAATTATTTTGCCGCCACCTGTAGGTCAGCGCGCCCTGTCCATCAAGGAGCCTGCTTGCAGGCGATTTTGACGCATAAGGTGATCCGTACGCGAACATCGCCGGCGAGCAGGCTCCTTCGGCTGACTCACACGGGCCGGTCCAAAACTCCCCCAAAAAACTCCGCGCCCTCCGCGCCTCCGCGAGAGCCCGTCCCCGACTCCTAAACCAAATCCCGCCGCGTAAGCCCCTTCAGGTCCTTCGGCGCGGACGGCAGTACCAGGCTGGCGAGGTAGCCCACGCCGACGCACACCGCGATGCCGATCACGCCGTAGAGGAAGAAACTGAGCTTCGTCTGCGTCTGCACGTACAACAGCGTGGCTATGCTCACGGCGGCTCCGACCAGCACGCCGGCGGCGTGCGCGCGGCGGGTGAAGATGCCGAGGATGAACAGCGCCGCCAACGCCCCGCCGGCCGAACCGATGACCATGTAATACGCGTCCATCAGCGAGCCGATCGGCGTGCTCGCCATCAGGCAGGCCACGGCCGTCACCATCAGCCCAAGGCCAAGGATCAGCCCCTGCGCGACGCGCAGCCGCGACCGGTCGGTGCCCTGCGGCCAGTACCGCACGTGAAAATCCGTCACCCAGGCCGTGGCCACGCTGTTGAGGCTGCTCGAGAGCGTGGACTGCGCCGCCGCCAAAAGGCCCGCGATCACCAGCCCCGCGACGCCGGCCGGCAGCTCGCGCACGATGAACAGCGGAAAGATCGCGTCGGTCGCCAGCGTCGGATCGAGCCGGTCCGGATTTTGGCGGTAGAACAGGAAAAACGCCGTGCCCACCGCGTAGAAGACGATCGAGCCGGGCAGCGAGATCCAAACGTTGAGCCAGATCGAGCGCCGCGCCTGCGCCTCCGTCGCCGTGGTCACGTAACGCTGCACCACGTCCTGGCTGGCGGTGTAGGAGAGCAGGCTGTTGCAGCCCGAGCCGAGCAGCACGAGGATGACCGAGGTCTGCGTGAGATCCGGGTTCCACCACTCGGTGAAGCCGAGGAATTTGCCGTGTTCCTGCGCCACCGCGACCATGCCGCCGAAGGAGCCCTCGCATTGGAACAGGATGAGCAGGAGGCTCACCAACGCTCCGCCGAGCAGCACGACCGCCTGCGCTACATCGGTCCAGATCACCGCCTCGATGCCGCCGATCATGGTGTACACGACGCAGGCCAGCCCCGTGACCACGATGCACGTGTACACGTCGAACGAGCTCACCGTCGCCAGCGCCACCGCCGGCAGGTACAGCACGATGGACATGCGCCCGAGCTGGAAGAGAATGAACACCGCGCTGCCGACCTGGCGCACGAGGCCGTTGAAGCGGTGCTCAAGGTACTCATAGGCCGAGGTGACATTGAGCCGCCGGAAAAACGGCAGGTAGAAAATCGTCACCACGGGCGTGATGAGCACCAGCGACAGCAGGCCGAAGCTGTAGGCCCAGTCGGTCGCATACACCTTGGCCGGCAGCGCCATGAAGGTGATGGAGCTGAGCATGGTCGCATAGATGCTCAGGCCCGCCGCCCACCAGGGAATGTGCTGTCCGCCGCGGAAAAAGGTGTCGGTGTTGCGCTCGCGCCGCACGAAGTAGAGGCCGATGCCGAGCATGCCGGCGAGGTAGAGCCCCAGCGTGGTCGTGTTGAGCCAGCCCAGGCCGGCGCGTTCGTGCACCGGCTTCGCCAGGAGTACCCGCGGCGTGCGCGTGCCGGGTCGCACCTCGCCGCTCACCACCGCCCAGCCCCCCGCCCATGGGACAACTGGAGCCACGATCGGCGGCCACCGGCCCGCGTTGGGTTGGCCGACCGGATCCGGACCCAAGTCACGCGGCAATGACCCCGTCACGGTCCAGGAGTCCGTGATCGTGTGATAACCATGCACTTCGGCGGGAAAACCGGGATGCCGGTCCTGCAAGGCGGGCGTCTCCTTGAGATATCTCCCATCGTCACCGCCCAGCACGAGCAGGTGCGCCACGCCCAGCGCCGGGGCCGGCGAAGGCGAGGCCTGCAGTGCCGCGGGCATGGCGGCGAGCCGCTTCCAGCCACCGGCCGGCGTGTAGCGCCAGGCATCGGACAGATATTGCCGCTCCAGTGCTCCGTCGGCGCCCGGAACCAGGTTCAATCCGCCAAAAAGATAGAACGCCCCGTCGAGCGAGCCCGCCACTGCGCTCTGCCGCGGCGAACCCGGCCACGGCTCGACGGCGCGCCAGGCGCGGGTGGCGGGCGGCGCGTCAAGATCGAGCGCGTAAAACCATCGGCCCGGACCGCCGGTGAATTCCCGCAAACCGCCCGCCACGTAAACGGTGCGGCCGACGAGGGCTCCGCAGGCATAATGCAGCGGAGCCGGCAGCGCCGGCCACGGTTCCGCCACGACTCCCCCGCCGGATCGGCGCAGGAGGATCACGTCCGCAGTCACGGCCCCGTCATCCGATCCGCCGATGCACAGGACGCCCGCGGGAATCGTGACCGAAACCCCATAGGCGCGCCTTCCCGGCAGGCGCCCGGCCTCGCGCCAAGGTCCCGCCGGCGTTTCGAGGATGAAAATGCGGTCGTGCCAGGCCTTGGCCCCGCCCAACCAGAGGCTGCCGTCCGGAAAATTCGTGCCGCCCGCCACCAGCAACGCCCCGTCCGTCACGCCGGCAAACGGGGCGGCGAATCCCACCGGATCCGGCAGGACGGGCAATTCCTCCCAGCGAATGGCCTCCGTTGTCCAAGCCGCCGTGCCGGCCGCCAGCCATAGCATGATCCAGGACGGGAATCGGCGGCGCATCGTGGGGCGCATCACAATTGCGCCTTGGCCGGACAGCCAGAAAAAAGCCGGCCTTATCCGGATCAGTCCATGGTCTGCATCCCGCGCACTAGCTTGAAATTACTTTCAACGTTTAGCAGACTTCAGTGTCCAACCCATAACATGACCCAATCCAAAAACCCCACCAATCCCGCCACGAAGCTCATCATCCGCGGAGTGCATGTCGAACTGACCGACGCCCTCCGTCATGCCGTCGAGCACAAGGCCGAGCGCCTGCTCCGTCACAACGATTACATCGTGCGCATCCGGATTGACCTCGAGGTCGACAAGACAAAGGACATCAACCACAAGTACATCGCCAAGGGCCACATTGAGATCGGCGGCCCCGACCTGATTGCCAGTGTTTCCAGTGAGGATTGCTACAAGTCCATCGACTTGCTCGTGGACAAACTCGACCGCCTGCTCGAACGCCGCCACGGCCTGCGCAAGGACAAGCGCAACCACCCGCACGCCACGGATCTCGATACGGCACTGCCGAAAACCTAGCGCTCGCTGCGCGATCGCGGCAGTTCGGAGATGGGAGTTCGGAGATCGAAGGCCTCTGGTTGCGTAGCTACGGGCGCAAGCGAGTGGTAAATTTC
>JBIJDP010000291.1:0-4379 GCA_044344065.1 Opitutaceae bacterium | reverse complement strand
AGGGCGCGGTGGCATACCGGTTGCAGCTGCTCGCCACGGGCGAGGAGCTGCCCTGGCTGGTGCGGGACGAATCGATCTCCCCACCCTATCGCTTCAACGCCGCCACCCGCACCCGGCTCGAACACTGGGCCCACGCCCTGCCGGTGCTGTGTCCGCTGGTGGTGCTGGATGAGTTCGGCAAATTCGAGGCGCGCGGCGATGGCCTCATGCCCCTTTGGCCCGCCCTCCGCGCCGCGCGTCCGCTCATCATGGTCCTCGCGGTCCGCGAAGAAAGCGCCGGGGCCATCGAGCAGCGCATCGGCCAGCGCTTCGACCTGCGCATTCCGGCCGACGCCCCTGACGCGCTCGCCCGCCTGCAACTCGCGTGCGCCGATTTCGGCGAGTGGACCCGCATCGGACTCTTCGGCGGGGCCGCCGGCGGCATCGAACTGTCGGTCGGCACGGCGCTGCACCTGGCGCAGGTGCCGCTGCGCGGATTGGCCCTTTCCAGTCTGCAGGGCGCGATGATGACCTTCACGGGCTTCGGCCTGACCCAGCCCGGGCGCGTCATCTGGGTGCCGTTCATCTCCGCCGGACTCAAGGCCCTCTCCCCCGGCGGCAGCCGCCTGCGGCCCATGCTCGCCATCTGCGCCCAGGGTGCGCTCTACGGAACGGCCGTGCAGGTCGTCGGCTGGAACCTGATCGGCGTGACCCTGGGCGGCGCCCTCATCGGGGCCTGGGCCGCGACCCAGGGCATCCTGCTGCAGTATCTCCTGCTCGGCGGCGAACTGGTGAAGGCTTACGACGCGGTCGTGCTCTGGCTCGCCCAACACTGGCAGATCACGGCGCCGGCGCTGCCGTGGCTCGTCGGCGCCTGGGCCCTGTTGCACGCCCTGGCGGCCGGCGGAGTGACGCTGACCGCCTGGCGGCTCCGCGCCCCGCCCAAAAATTTGCGCGAACTCATCGAGCGCGAGACGCAACGTGCGCCGGTGGCGGCCGTGGATCAGGCCTCCGCCGCATCCCGACGCTGGCGGACCCTGCGCGAATTGTTCCGCTGGCAGTTCTGGCTGCCGATGCTGGTGGTCAGCGCCATTTTGCTGTCCACCGGACGCTCCTGGGAAACCGTGGCCTGGCTCGCCCTGCGTGTCGTGGTCGTCGGCGTGGTCCTGCTGACCCTCGTATCCCTGCTGCGCCCGGCCCGCTGGGCCGACAAGCTCCGCCGCCGCGGCTGGTGGGGGCCGGCCCTGGCCTTCTCGGGGGCGCTGCGGCGCTCGGGTCGGGAGTGAGGACCGGCGCGGGAGCGCCGGAACGCGCAACGCTTAACTTTTAACGCTGAACGCTGAAGTGTTTGAAATGTGGCTACGAGCGTGAGCGAGTGGCGGGATTGAAGTAGCGCAGGTCTCTGACCTGCGAATTCGCGCCCCATAAGTTGTTTCGCGCCCCGGGGCAGGTCAAAGACCTGCCCTACTTGAGAAATCGTAGTGCCGGTCTTCAGCCGGCACTGGCTCGTGAGAGTCGAACTGCCGAGGTGGCGTTGCAAGCGCGGGCTGAAGCACCGCGCTACGAACGGGTGGAAGACCCTTGAGCGTTAAAAGTTAAACGTTGATTGTTAAACGTTGCGCGTTGCGCGCCGCCCCCGGCTTGATCCGCATCAATTATTACCCAAATCGGGATTGCCAACCATTCCGGCCGGGACATTCCTCCCGTCGTGCGTCGCACCATTTCCATCATCAGCCTGTCCCTCGCGTGGCTTTGCGCCAACGGGGCGCTGTGGGATGCCGTGCAGGTTTTCGCCTGGGGCAAGATGGTGCACGAGTACTCGCGGTTCATGACGGTCGCGCAGGCGATCGAGATCACCTTCGACGGCTCCGCGCCCTGCGAAATCTGCGTGGCCGTGGACGAGGCGAAGCACAGCCAGCCGCCCGACCAGCAGGTTGAGCGCAGCCACGAACGCGTGCTCCTCGCCTGCCAGGCGCCGGAAAAGATTTTGCTGACCGTACCGGAGTTCGCGTGGCCGGGGGTCGTTGACGACCTCGGCCTGACCCGCACCGAACCGGTGCCGGTACCGCCTCCACGCTGCTGAGCGGCAGTTTCTGACGCCGAACCGCGCCCCGCCGGGGCGGGTTCTCCCGTTCGCCCTGTTGGGCGCTCCGTGTCCGCGGCCGCATGTCCGCTGCACGGCATATTCCATCCGCATGCTGCCACACCATGAACCATTTCCGCTCCTTCCTGCTTCCCGCCCTGAATCTCGCCGCGGCCGCCCTGGCCCTGGCGCACGATGCCGTCGACACGGCCGAACCGGTCACCCTGCCGGCGGTCGTCGTCACCACCTCCCACACCCAACAGCCGCTCGTGGTCGCCGCCGACCCGAAGGCTCCCGCCCAGCCCGTGCCCGCGCACGACGGCGCCGATGTGCTCAAGAGCATTCCCGGGTTTTCCGTCATCCGGAAAGGCGGCGCCGACGGCGATCCCGTGCTGCGCGGCCTCGCCGGCTCGCGCCTCGGCATCCAGATCGACGGCGAGTGCATCTTCGGCGGGTGCGGCAACCGCATGGATCCGCCCACCGCCTATGTCTTCCCCGCCGCGTACGACCGGATCACCGTGATCAAGGGCCCGCAGACCGTGCTGCACGGTCCGGGCAATTCCGCCGGGGTCGTCCTCTTCGAGCGCGATCACCAGCGGCTCGCGCAGCCGGAGTCCGCGCTCTTCGGCTCCGCCACCCTAGCCAGCTACGGCCGGTTCGACCTCGCCGTGGACGCCCGCACCGGCCGGCCCGAGGTGCAGGCCCGCCTCACCGCGGCCTCGACCCGGGCCGACGATTACGCCGACGGCAGCGGCCGGGACGTGCACTCGGCCTACGATCGCTGGAGTGCCAACGCCTCCGCCGCGTGGACCCCCGACGACCGCACCTTCGTCGAATTCGCCACCGCCCGCAGCGACGGCGAGGCGGCCTATGCCGACCGGACCATGGACGGCGTGAAATTCGACCGGGAAAACTACGGCCTGCGTTTCAAGCGCACCGCCCTGAGCCCGCTCGTCGCGGAGGCCGAGGCGCGGGCTTATTACAACTATGTCGACCACGTGATGGACAATTACAGCCTCCGGCCGTTCGTCGCCTCGGTGATGATGCCCGGCCGCGCCGTCTCGAATCCCGACCGTCTCACCACCGGCGCGCTGGGCCAGCTGGTCCTGACGCCGCGAGAGAACATCCGCGTGACCGCCGGCCTCGACGCCCAGCGCAACATCCACACGGTCCGCAGCACCGCGAACGAGGCGACCGCTCCCTTCGCGGCCAAGGCCCGTGCCCGCGACGCCCGGTTTGCGCAGGCCGGGGCCTTCGCCGAGGCCACCTGGACTTGCACCCCGGGCCGCCGGCTCTATGCCGGGGCGAGATTGGATCGCTGGGAAGTGACCGACAGCCGCGCCGCCGTCGCCATCAGCATGATGAGCACCGCGCCCAATCCCCGCGCCGGCCACACGCGGACCAGTGAACTCGCCAGCGGATTCGTCCGGGCCGAGCAGGACCTGGCCGGGCGGGACGCCACGCTGTTCGCCGGCTTCGGCCGAAGCCAGCGTTTCCCGGATTACTGGGAACTCATCAAGAACGAGAGTGCCGCCAGTGTGACCGCCCTCGGCACCAGGCCGGAGACCACCGGCCAGTTCGATGCCGGCGCCATCCTGCGCCGCGGGCCGGTTGATTTCACCGTGTCGGTCTTCGCCACGGCGATCGACGACTACATCCTCGTGCAGAGCGGCGTGACCAAGCCTTCCGGCATGATGGGCACGCGCAGCGCCGTCATCACGCGCAATGTGGACGCCACCACCCGCGGCGGCGAAGCCGGGCTCGTCTGGCGTTTCGCGGAGGGGTGGAAACTCGACACCTCGCTGGCCTATGTGCACGGGGAAAACGACACCGACGCCCGCCCCCTGGCGCAGATGCCGCCCCTCGAATCGCGCCTAGCCATCGCCTACGAGCAGCCGCGCTGGTCCGCCGGCGCCCTGCTGCGCGCCGCAGCCGAGCAGGACCGCATCGCCGTCAACCAGGGCAACATCGTCGGCCAGGACATCGGGCCCTCGGACGGATTCACCGTGTGCTCCCTGCACGCCAGCTGGAAACCCACGGCCCGCGCCCGGCTCTCGGCCGGCGTGGACAACCTGTTCGACGAAAACTACGCCGAGCACATCAGCCGCGCCGGCAGCGCCGTGTCCGGCTTCGTCCAGACCACCCGGGTCAACGAGCCCGGGCGGAATTTGTGGATGCAGCTGCAAATCACCTACTGAGCGGCCCGCCGCAGGGCGCGGCGGGAACGCTCAACGTTTAACTTTTAACGCTTAAGGAGCCTCTGAAAAACGCGCCGCTGTTGCTGGGCGATCAATAGGCGCGGGATTTTTTACGTGGG
>JBIJDP010000290.1:0-4387 GCA_044344065.1 Opitutaceae bacterium | reverse complement strand
TTGCCGAAGTCCTTTTCGTCCGCCGTGAAACGCGGACCCGAGGCGGACGTGACGAGGAAGCGCCGGCCCGGGTCCATGGCCGCGGCCTCCCTCTCCAACATCGCGAGCAACGGATGGGCGAGCGTCGCGGGAATGCCGGTGCCAATCTTGCCGCCGTCGAGCCCGCCCTGCAGTTCGTTGCCGCCGCACCAGCACAGCAGCGAGGCGTGATGCTGCCGCCGCGCGATGTAGGAGCGAACCAGGGGTTGCGCGCCAGCGATCACCATCGGGTCCTCCGGCGGCCAGTTGTCGATGCCCGACGAGGAGAACGGGAATTCCTGCCAGACCAGCAGCCCGTAACGGTCGCACAGGTCGTAGAAGATCTCCTTCTCGAGAAAAGCCCCGCCCCAGACGCGCAGCACATTGCAGCCCATGTCCGCGTAGGTGCGGATGCGGGCCTCATAGTCGGCCGGCGTGAGGTCGGCATAGTTCGGCCGGATAGGCGTCCAATTGACCCCCTGCAGGAAAACCGGCCGCCCGTTCACGACGCAGAGCCACAGATCGGCCCCGGCGGGAGCCCCCGCGCAGGCCTGCCATGTCACGTCCTTGAAACCGACCGTGCGGGTCCACTCATCATCCGCCCCGGTGAGCCGGACCGTGAGGCGGTAGGTTTTTTGCGGGCCTTCGCGGTTGGGCCACCAGGCCTCGATTGGAAGCTGGTCGAACGTGGCGCCGGTAGCGAGGACCGCGGGTGCGACCTTGGCTTTGAGGACGCAGCGGTCGCCGTCCAGCAGTTGCACCTCGACCTCGCCTGGGGCTGAGCCGAAGAGCGTGAAGCCCGCCGGCGCGAGTGCGCAGCGCATGTCCGCCAGTTCCCGGCCGTCGCCGACTTCCAGCGTGATGCGATCCCAGACGCCGATCTGCACCATGCGTGGCTGCCAGTCCCACGTGTAGTTGAAGCGGGCCTTCCAGTCCTTGATCTGCGAAGTCAGGTTGAACTGTCCCAGCCAGCGCGGCGGCAGGTCGAAGATGATCTGCAGGGCGTAGGCCGCGGCGGGCGGCACCGCCGACAGGTCAAGGACGTGCTCGGTGAAACCGTTGTCGAAGCGACCGATGAGCCGGTTATTGCAGCAGACCCAGCCCGCGGCATCGAGCCCTGCGCAGCGCAGCCGGCGAACCGTACCTGCGACGAACCATGCCGGGGGCAGGGTGGTGGAGAAGACCCAGTTGCGGTGCTCGATCCACTCGGACGCGCGGCTGTCCAGGTTGTGGTTCCAGTCGGGGATCACGCCCTGCTCCAGCAGGATCTGCTGCACCGAGGCCGGCACGCGGGCCGGCATGGGCGCGACTTCCGGCAGGCTCGGGGCGCCGAGATCCGTGCCCGCGAGGCCGCGCCAAGTTTCGGGCGCAAAGCCGGTGAGGGTCCATGTGCAATCGGAGAGGTCGTGAACGGTTTTCATCAGGGTGGAGTTACCGGGACGCGGGAGAAAATCCCGGCGCCAGTGCCGCGGGGCAATGGCGAACTGGATGCTCACGGTGAATCAGTAGGGCAGGTCTTTGACCTGCTCAGTTTGGTTGATTCGCCAAGGTCGCTCGTCTGGGTCGCCGTCGAGCCCCATATATTCACCAGCCATTCAAGAGATTGAGCCCCAAGGCCGGATTGGCGTGAGCAACCGAACGATCCACAAACCTTTTTGCGGCATTCCTTCCGGGCTTGGTCTGCCTTCGTTAAGGCACGGTGGGCCGTCCCGGCCGGAATCATCGCGGGGCTTGCACTCGACCTATGACCGGCGCATATTGCCCGACCTGTTCTTTGATTGGCTCGCGCCCAATCATCCTGTCTTACCCATTTTTGGGGGTGTTCCGGATTCGATCCTTGATTGGAGTGCGCCGCTGCCGTTCGAGAGTGTTAGGTCTCTCGTAAATCCCCCTGCAAAACAATAATAGGCAACTACGAAGAAATGCCCTTGGCCGCCTAAGTGCGGCCTCGTTGGTCCGGCGACACCTGCTAGCCGGTACTAACGTCGACAGCAGGCATAGTGGATTGAGCGACTCGCGGTCTTTCCACTGTATCTTCATCCGGGAGTTGGCTGGGGCTTAAGCGCGCGTGAACGCGTAACCCCGGCGAGATCAATCTCACGCTACAACGGTAGACGCGGTGTGCAAAGGTCAGGGACACGCGGGTTCAACTCCCGCCACCTCCACTTCTTTATACTATAGAACAACTTAAGAAATAATATGTTCGTAGTCGAGGTCGGAACGTGTGCCTGTCAATCAGCGAGGAGGCAGCGACAAACTCTTCTTGTTAGCAGCAGATTCAGTGGGCTGCAGCAAACAGGCGAGTTTAGCGGAGGCGATGGATTAGGTCGAAATGTATTGTATTGATTACGCACAACCAAACCGGCGACGCATCAGGGCAACCTCCGAATACCAAATCTTCTATGTGCCGTCACTGCTTTGGCCGATGCCAAAGACATCGGATTTGCCGTTGAGCAATGGTCCCGGACGTCGTTGGACAATCGGTGAAATCGCTAACAAACGACCGCCGCACCATACTCGACTGGTTTGCATTCCATCCGCTGATTGATCTGTGCAATCCGTGTGATGCGTGATTAAAGGCTTGGGGAACCCAATGGAACTCATCGACACGCACGTCCACCTCCTGCATCCAGAGCAGTTCACCTATGGGTGGTGTGCGGCCAATCCGCCGATGCAGAGGCGGTTCAGCATCGAGGACTACCGCGAGGCGTTGGGCCGCGTGCGCAGCCAGATGCAGGTAAAGGCGCTGATATTCATGGAGGCCGACGTGCCGATTGCGGAGCAGACAGACCAGACGGCATGGTCTGCCCAACTGGCCAACCGCGACCGGGGTGAACCGCCATTACTCGCGATCGTAACCGGGGCGGCGCCAGAACGGCCGGATTTCCCAGCGCAGCTGGATCGCCTGGCGGG
This sequence comes from Opitutaceae bacterium, assembly GCA_044344065.1. GTDB lineage: Bacteria > Verrucomicrobiota > Verrucomicrobiia > Opitutales > Opitutaceae > UBA2377. The sequence continues at coordinate 1,456 of JBIJDP010000290.1, read as the reverse complement.
CGAGGCGCGGGTGCGCGGACTGCGGCGCGTTCTGTTCACGCAGCCAGACTCCGTGCTGCAGTCACCGATTCTGGCGGAGAACCTGCGCCTGCTGGCGGCACGGGAACTCACTTTCGACCTGTGCGTACGTCCGCGGCAGTTGCCGCTGGTCACGGCGCTAGTGACGGAGTGTCCGCAGACGCAGTTCGTGCTCGACCACGCCGGCGCACCGGACGTCGCCGGCGGGGAGTTCGAGGCCTGGAGTGAAGGGATCACGCAGCTCGCCGCACGGCCGAATGTCGTCTGCAAGTTCTCCGGCCTCGGCAGCCTGGCCAACCCAAAGCTGCCCCTCTCGCCGCAGGTGCGACCGTATTTCGCACACTGCTTGGAGTGCTTCCATCCCGAGCGGATGCTCTGGGGCACTGACTGGCCGATGAGTCCGAACCTGCAGGTGTGGTTCGAGGCGACCGCGGAGCTGCTTGGAGCATTGAGCGACCACGAGCAGGCAACCATTGGTACGGGCAATGCCAGGCGGATTTACCGGCTGAACTGATAGCTTGATGGGCAGGGCGGGGCTCCTCCTTCGCGGAGTCCAAAAAGGACAGGTGTCACCCGCCTTGAAGTACCGTATCCCCGGAGGGGCCTTCAATGGGCAGGTATCCGATTGCAGGGCTTGGATATATCGAGATGAAGTCCTGCCTTCACTCTGCATATTCGACCTTGACCCAATCCAACGACACTTCGCCGCTGGGCAGATACTGTCGGTCAATCGGATAATCAATGCCCGCACGGAGCCGGTGGACGTCCGTCGGGTCAGGCAAAGCCGCGAGGGGTTCGATCCGCAGGGGAAAGAGGACCAGGATCAGGTTAACATTCAGATTCTGCAATGCTTCCTGAACCGGAGCTTCTCCGTAGCAGGCGCAGTCCGCCCCGGGGCCCCGCGTGCCCAAGCAGGTCCATTGTCCGGGATCTGCCAAGAGTTGCAAGGTAGTCTCGGTCCATTCGGGCCGGATTGTGATGGGCTGACCACTGAGAACATAGTTGGTCCGGATTGAGCCAACCTGGGCTTGGATCAACAGCAGCAGTTGGGCACCGCAGGCCGCAAGCTGGCCGCGCACCCTGACCGACAGGCGGGAGTTTAAAAAATCCCGAGGGTAGTCGCCGCGGGCAAACCGGGAGGCTCCGGCCAAGGGCTCGAATTGCACATGCCGTGGTGAATCGGCAGGCTCCGTGAACAAGACGTAGAGCAAGTGCAGATAGCCTGCGCCCGGCGGGGCGTGATTGATGTCCACGCCCCAAGGTGAGCGCACCGTGGCGACACCATCGTGAATCTCAAGCGCCCTTGGCCCTCCCCCGCCGGCCATCCAGCCCAGCCAGCCACCGGGGCCGGCATTGAAATCTTCGAAATAGGTGGGGCCGGACATTGGTCTAGGTCGCACGTTTATCAGCAGCAAGGCCCAGCCAATCAAGCGGACAT
>JBIJDP010000289.1:0-4392 GCA_044344065.1 Opitutaceae bacterium | reverse complement strand
CGAGGACCGGCACGGGCGGGCGGGCTTTCCTTCGCTGCTGCAGGTGATTGCCCGCGGCTGGGAGACGGAGCGCGACAAACTCGTCGCCGAGGGCGAGCGGGTGCTGAGCACCTTGCGGGAATATCACGGCCGGTCCGCTGCCGCCGTGGAGCCGGCCGATCTCGTGCTGGCGGGAGGAGCGGTTTTTGAGAAGTGCTTCCAGCATTTCTATGAGTCGTTCGATGCCCAATGGGGCGGCTTTGGCGGGGCGCCGAAATTTCCGCGGGCGGCGAATTTCAACTTCCTCTTCCGCGTGGCGGCCGTGCAGGGCGTGCAGAGCGAGGTGGGTGCCGAGGCGGTGAAACTCGCCGCGGCCACACTGCGCGCCATGGCACAGGGCGGGCTGCATGACCACGTGGGCGGGGGTTTTCACCGCTACTCGGTGGACGAGCAGTGGTTCGTGCCGCACTTCGAGAAGATGCTATACGACCAGGCGCAACTGGCGGTGAGCTACCTCGAGGCCCGGCAGGCCACCGGCAATCCCACCTTCGGCTGGGTGGCGCACGACATCCTCGCCTATGTGTCGCGCGATCTCACCCATCCCGCCGGCGGGTTCTACACGGCCGAGGACGCGGACAGCCTGGTGGCCCACGGCGGCAAGGAGCATGCCGAGGGTGCGTTTTATGTCTGGAGCGCGGAGGAATTGCAGGCGCTGCTCGGTGTGGAGTACGATTTTTGCGCGGCGCATTTCGGCGTGCAGGCCGAGGGCAATGTCGGGCCGGCGCTGGATCCGCAGGGTGAATTTCGCGGCAAGAACATCCTCCGGGTCCGTGCTTCGCACGGGGATACGGCGAACAAGTTCAACCTCACCCCCGAGGCGGCGGAGGCCAAGCTGCTGACCGTGATTGCCCGGCTGAGACAGGCGCGGTCGGGCCGGCCGCGCCCGGGCCTCGATAACAAGATTCTCACGGCGAACAACGGCCTCATGATCTCGGCCTTCGCCAAGGCCGCCCAGGTTTTGGATGGTGCCGACGTCGGCACGACTGGCTACCTGCACATTGCGACACGGGCGGCGGAGTTCATCCGGTGTGAACTGTATGATGAGAATCGCGGGGTGCTTTACCGCTCTTGGCTGGACGGCCGCGGCACGACGGAAGGATTTGCCGAGGATTATGCCTGTCTCGTGCAGGGGTTACTTGATCTTTACGAGGCCGGCTTCGAGGTGCGCTGGCTCCAGTGGGCCGTGCAATTGCAGGCCACGATGGACCGCGAGTTTTGGGACGAGGCCGGCGGGGGATACTTCAACTCGCGCGCGGATGACAAGTCGCTCGTACTGAGATTGAAGGAGGATTATGACGGCGCGGAGCCGGCGCCGAGTTCGCTGGCCGCAATGAATCTCCTGCGCTTGGAGGCGATGGTGGGAGGCGACCAGGGGGTTTATCGTGCCCGGGCCTTGCAGACCATCGAGGGTTTGCGACCGCAATGGGAACGGGCTCCCCAGGCGTTGCCGCAAATGGTGTGCGCCCTTGAACTGGCACTGGCTTCGCCGCGGCATGTGGTCCTGGCGGGAGATCCCGCTAAGGATGACTTTCAGGCGCTGGCGAAGGTATTGCATGAGGTATTGGGGCCCCGCCAAGCCCTGTTGGCGGCTGACGGCTCAGTTGGGCAAGCATGGCTGGCGGAACGGCTTCCGTGGCTGGCACCCATGCGTCCACTCGACGGTCGGGCGGCCGCCTATGTCTGCCAACATCATGCTTGTCAGACCCCGGTGGGAACTCCCGAGGAGTTGCGGTCATTGCTTATAAAATGAATAGGTAATTTTCTCCGTTGCGATAGGCCTGAATGCACGGGACAAAAAGTACGTGAAAATCCTGGCGGTTGAAGACGACAAGATGGCCCTGATGATGTTGCGTCAGGCTCTGGTGCGTCTCGGCCACGAGGTCATCGAGGCGAAAAACGGCAAGGAAGCCTGGGCCTTGTTGCGGCGCGACCCTGTGCGCGTCGTCGTGAGCGACTGGGCAATGCCGGAGGCAGACGGGCTGGAGCTTTGCCGCCGCATCCGCGCCCGGATGAAGGCCGAGTACGTTTATTTCATTCTGGTCACGGCCCGCGACGACTCGGAAGCCAATCAACAGAACGCCATGGATGCCGGCGTGGATGATTTTCTGACGAAGCCGCTTGATCTCCTGGAACTGCGCATGCGTCTGCGCACCGCCGAGCGCATCCTGCGTTACACCACGCAGGTCCGCCAGCTCGAGGAGCTGCTCCCCATCTGTTCCTACTGCAAAAAGATCCGTGACGACAAAAACTACTGGCAGCAGATGGAAGGCTACATCAATGAGCGGACCGGCAGCGAGTTCAGCCATTCCATTTGCCCGGACTGTTACAAGCGCGTGATCGTGCCTGAGCTGGAAAAACTGAAACAGCAGCAGTAGCGTGGCCGGCATGGAAGAACGCCTGCTGCGACTGGAAGAGAAGATCGCCTACTTTGAGCGCCATGTGGCCGAGCAGGACCGGGCGATGCTGGAGCTGACCGATCAGGTGGCGCGATTGCGGCAGGCCCTGCTGACCATGCGCGAGCGTCTGCCCGATTCGCCGGCCGGCGGTGAAAGCACCCCCGAGGACGATCGTCCGCCGCATTATTAGGGGCTGGCCAGAGGGTTGACGGCCTTCCTCTAGGAGCGGTTTTACGCCGCGAGGTTGCGCGTTCGATCGCGGCGTAAAGCCGCTCCTACAACCAATCCGCCATGCCGACGGAATGGCGGCTCACTTTGGGTTCACCGGCTTTTCCGGGTGAACTCCATCGGCTCGTTGTACAGTTTTGGATTGGCGAGCTGCCGCTTGATGAGTTTCTGCAGGGCGGAGCGGCCCTTGGTTTCCTCGGGCACGACCTTGGTGTTGACGGTGAATACCGAGAGCTGCTTGCCATCGGATGACAGTCCGTACGTCAGGTAGACAAAGAGACGGTCGGAGTTGTTCAGGTCCTGCACGCTCAGAAAGGCGGTGCCGGCGAAGTCCGAGTGGAAGGCCCGGTATATGTCCTTGTCCATCGAGACCACGTAGGTGACTTCGTCCAGCTTGCGGACATACATCATCTCCTCCTCCTTGCTGTCCTTGTCCACGGCGACCCAGTCACCGATGAGACGCGGATCAATCTTGCGAGTGGGCTTGGCCGTGAGGGGAACATCGTAATTGCAGCCGGTGAGAAAGAACCCGGCGGCGAGGAGCATGGCGGCGAAGGCGGGGATGGTTTTCATGGGATGACGGGCGTCGATATCGCAGTGGGCCGATGGGCAGACTGTCTGTTGATATACGGTAGCGGAGCGTGCCGCACGGCTTTTCCTTTGTCCTGTCCTCACAGTTACCCTGAGGTCAAAACGCGAAAGTGGACGGGCGTGTCGTGCAAGTAGGGCAGGTCTGTGACCTGCCTTCGAGCGCCGCACCGCGAATGAAGCGTATAAACGGCGGGTCTCAGACCCGCCCTGCTTGGGCTCCCCGCCTATTGCAGGGCAGCTCGACTGCACCCGATTGATCGGCAGATGCGGCGCTATCGGACTCGGGCGCACATCTGGTGCGCCCCTGCCGGGCTTCGCAACGCTGGGCCCCGCATCGCGGCTCCCGGGTTGTCACCGGCTCCAAAGTGTGGTGCGGTTTCGACGACATGCGCTGGAAAGACAACTGGGAGGAGACCCGCGAGCATTTCTGCCGGTGGTGGGCGCGCGACGGACTGGTCGTGGTGCCGTCCGTGCCGCCCGACGTGATGCGTGCAGACCCCGCGCGCGATCCGCAGGCGGCACCGCCCGGCCTGCCGCGCGACGCCGCGACCCGGCATGCCGATCCGGCGTACGTTTCGGCCGACAGCCATCACTGGCTCGCCAACGGTGTCCTGGCGCTCGACGCGCTGCCGATCGGCCGCATGGACATGGGCCCGGGATCGCTCGCGCTGTACCTCGGCAGCGAGCCGGAATTCTCGCACGACACGGTGTGGTTTCATCCGCTGACCGACCAGTCGGTGCTCGAGCGGCCGCTGCGATTCGATCCAACCAACCGCTGGTGGGTCCGGCAACTGGCGCTGGCGGATGCGCTGCTCGCGAAGAGCGCGGGGCGTTATCCCGTGGGGATGCCCGACCTGATCGAGAACCTGGATGTGCTGTCCTCGTTGCGGGGCGCGCAGACGCTGATGGAGGACATGATCGAGCGGCCCGAGTGGGTGAAGCAGCGCATCACGGAGATCAACGGGTGCTACTTCGAGGTCTACGAAGCGTTGCGCGCACGCATCGGGCTGGCGGACGGCTCGACCTGCTTCTGGGCCTTTCACCTCTGGGGTCCGGGGCGCACGGCGAAGGTGCAGTGCGATGCGCTCGCGATGATCTCGCCGGCGATGTTTGACGAGTTTGTCCGGCCGGCGCTGGC
>JBIJDP010000288.1:0-4395 GCA_044344065.1 Opitutaceae bacterium | reverse complement strand
GTTGTTCACATGGAGGTCACTGCGGCCGAACTTCGCCACCGTCTCCGTCACCAGCCGCTCCCGGTCCGCGGCCACGGCCACGTCACCCTGCACGGTGAAGCCGTCGCCGCCCGCCGCCTTGACGAGGGCCAGCGCCTCTGCCGCCGCCTCCGCGTTGCCCGCGTAGTTGATGGCCACGCGGCAGCCCGCGCGGGCAAGTTCAATGGCGATGCCGCGGCCGATGCCGCGCGATGCGCCGGTGACGAGTGCGAATTTCTGGGCCATGGTCCGCCCAGCGAAACCATCCCCCGCGCCACGGGCAATGTCCGAATGCGCCCACCCGCCGGGACACCCCTGGCCCCGCATCCCGGCGCTTTGTCACGTAATACGTGACAAAGCACATACCCTGGCACCACGGCGTATCCGACGGTGACCCACATCCGCTTGTCACGTATTACGTGACAAAGCGTCCGGGTGCGGTGGGGATATATTGAGAAGCTCAGCCGGCGCGGCGGTAGCGGAGGAGGTCGCGGGGGGCGACGCCGTGCACGGCCTTGAAGCAGCGCGAAAAATGATACGGGTCGGCGAAGCCCACGCGCTGCGCGGTCTCCTTCACGAGGCCGCCGTTTTCGACCAGGTGCTCGGCCGCGAGGGTCATTTTGCGCCGCAACAGGTGCTGGTAGGGACTGCAGTCATGGTAGCGCCGGAAGAGACGGCAGACACTCGACACTTCCAGGCCCGCCACCGCCGCAATTTCCTCCAGGGTCGCGAGTTGCTCCGCCCGTTCCTCGATGAGCGTGCGGCAGCGCAGGAAGCGCTCGCGCGCCGGGTCGCCCATCTGCGAGCCCTGCCGAACATGCTCCTCGACCTTGAGCAGAAGCAGGTCGAGGCGGGCCGCGCACAACGCCTTGGCCAGCCGCCCGCGCCGCTCCCCCTCATGGATCAGGTCCTCGAACAACCCCCGCAATTCCGCGTGCGCCGCCAGCAGCAGCACCTTGCCCGGCGCCACCCCGGCCTGCGCCAGCCGCCGGCCCGCCTTGGCCCCGGCGAGGCACACGAAATATTTCACCATCGGCCGGGCCGGATCCGTGTGAATGGCGCAGCGGGTCGCCCGGTCGTAGGCAAACACGGCCCCCGGCGCCAAAGGGTGTGACACCCCGTCCAATTCCACCCTCCCCTCGCCCTGCGCCACATACTCCAGACCGGCATAGGCATAGGACTCGCGATCCACCCGGTAGTCGGGGTTGCACAACTCCCGCCCGCCCAACGCCGGGCCGGGCCGCGCCCCCCGCGCCGGCGCCAGGTTCAGGAAAAAATACCGCGCCCCGCTCACCTGCTGGGAAAGGAGCGCACGCTGCACCGGCTTGCCGATTTTATCCATGCCTATTCGCAAACTATCCATTCCTGCACCTGGACCTCCAGCGTATAATGACCGGCCTGTTCGGTCGCGTGCCCTCATATGTCCGCCGATTTTATCTAGTAACCCGTATCCGTCATGAAAAAACCCCCGTCGAAGACCATCCTACTCGTCGCCAATGGCGACCTGCGCCAATCCGCCAACGAAAAGACCTGGCCCGGCCAGCAGGCGATGGAGCAACAGCTCACCGCCGCCGTCGCCCGCCTCGGCTACAAGCTCGTTCGCGCCCATCCTTACAAACCCGAACTCAAGCACGGTTTCATCGCCTCCCAGAAGGAGGGCATGGCCGTCTTCGCCAAGATCGATCCCAAGACGCCGATCATCGTCGCCGAGGCGGTCTGGCAGTACTCGCATCACATCCTGCACGGACTGATTTCGCATCAGGCCCCCATCCTCACGCTCGCCAACTGGTCGGGCACCGCCCCGGGCCTCGTCGGCATGCTCAACCTGAACGGCTCCCTCACCAAGGCCGGGGTCAAATACTCCACGCTCTGGAGCTCCGATTTCACCGATGATTTCTTCCTCAAGAACCTCGCCCTCTGGCTGAAGTCCGGGGTCGTGAAGCATCCGACCACCCACGTGAAGGCCATCGCCAGGGGCGCCGTGCCGCCCAAGGCCCGCGCCATCGCCAAAAAAATCGCCGACGACCTCTGCCTCCGGAAGTCCATCATGGGCATCTTCGACGAAGGCTGCATGGGCATGTACAACGCCATCATCCCCGACGAGCTTCTCTTCAAGACGGGCGTCTACAAGGAGCGCCTCTCGCAGTCCGCCCTCTACTACGGTGCCACGCAGGTCAGCGACGCCGAGGGCCGGGCCGTCTACGACTGGCTCAAGGCCAAGGGCATGAAGTTCCATCTCGGCACCAACCCGGACTCCGAGCTCACCGAGGAGCAGGTGCTCTGGCAGTGCAAGACTTACGTCGCCGCCCTGCGCATCGCCGACGAGTTCGGCTGCGAGTCCATCGGCATCCAGTACCAGCAGGGCCTCAAGGATCTCCTGCCCGCCTCCGACCTCGTCGAGGGCATCCTGAACAATTCCGACCGCCCGCCCGTGGCCAACGCCAGGGGCGAGATCATCCGCGACGGCGAGCCGCTGACGCATTTCAACGAGGTGGACGAATGCGCCGGCCTCGACGGCCTGCTCACCAACCGCGTGCACAAGGCGCTCGGCCAGCCGGTGGAAAACACCCTCCACGACCTGCGCTGGGGTGATTTCGACCAGAGCGGCACGACCAAGGAATACGTCTGGGTCTTCCTGATCTCGGGCAGCGCGCCGCCGGCCCACCACATCGACGGCTACAAGGGCACCGATTCGATGCGCCAGCCCTACATGTACTTCCGCCTCGGCGGCGGCACCGTGCGCGGCATCGCCAAGCCCGGCGAGATCGTGTGGAGCCGCATCTTCCTCGAGAACGGCAAGCTCAAGATGGACCTCGGCCGCGCGAAGGTCATCACCCTGCCGCAGGCCGAGACGGACCGCCGCTGGAAGGAAACCACCGAACAGTGGCCGATCATGCACGCGGTCACCTATGGCGTGTCCCGCGACCAGATGATGGCCCGGCACAAGGCCAACCACATCCAGGTCGCCTACGCCAACAGCGCGAAGGAAGCCGACCTCGCCATGTACACCAAGGCCTCGCTCGCCGCGCAGCTCGGACTCGAAGTCTCGCTCTGCGGCACCAAGGCCGACGGTTCGAAGTTCTGACCCCAAGTAGGGCAGGTCTGTGACCTGCCCATTTGCGCTTCACCGCGATTGCAACATCACTGGGCAGGTCAGAGACCTGCCCTGCTTTTTCCACCCGATCGCGTAGGATTATCACCCAAAGCGGAGCCCGCCCGGCTCCGCTTTTTTCTTTCATCGCTGCCTGAAACCCACTGCGCTCGCCTCCGTGTCCACTCCCGAGCTTCCCCGGCCCGACTACCCGGTGATTAACGATCCGGCCCGCCCCGCGTGGCACTTCGGTCCGCCCGCCCAGTGGATGAACGACCCCAACGGCGTCAGCTGGCACGCCGGCTGGTGGCACGTTTTCTACCAGCACAATCCACACGGCGATGTGTGGGCCGACATGCATTGGGGTCACGCGCGCAGCCGCGATCTCCTGCATTGGGAACACCTGCCCCTCGCCCTCCGCCCGCAGCACGCGGACGGTGAAAATCACTGCTATTCCGGGTGCACCGCGTTCACGGCCAGCGGCGATGCCCGCATTCTCTACACGAGCGTTCCGCCCGATGCCACCCGCCCGGCCTCGCAGGTCATGGCCACACCGCGCGACCCGAACTGGCATACCTGGACGCAACACGTCACCGCCCCGATTCTCGATCTCGCCACGCACGGCGGCCCGGCCTTCGCCCGCGACTGGCGCGATCCCTTTGTGTTTCGTCACGAGGGCCGCACCTTCCTGATCCTCGGCGCCGTGCTCGGGGAAGAAACTGTCATACCGCTCTACGAAAATCCTGCCGGCGACCTGCAACACTGGCTCTACCGCGGTATCATTTATCGCGAACCGCGCACGCAGACACCCTTCCTGGAATGTCCCAACCTGATCTGCTGCGGCGATCACTGGTTGCTGCTCACTTCCCCCTGCCGCGCGGTCGAGTGGCACAGCGGCACCCTGGACCTGGAGCGCTATGTCTTCCACCGCCGAAGCCGCGGCCGCGTGGACGAAAGTGCGGATTACTACGCCACGCAACCCGCCCTCGACCCGCACGGGCGCGTGGTGCTGTTCGGCTGGGTCCGCAATTTTCCGGCCCAGCGCGGCTGGAACGGCTGCCTGGCCGTGCCCCGCCGCGTCTGGCTCGATGCCGCCGGAGATTTCTGCAGTGAACCCGTCGCTGAAATCGCCGCGCTGAGAACTGCTGAAACCTCCCTCCCGGCTCACTCACTTTCCGCCAATCCACTCACGCTGACCCTGCCCGCCGCTTCGGGCTGCGACGGACAACTCACCCTGCTCCGCTCACCCGCCGCCACCATCCAGGTCGAACTTGCTAGTCTGCGCA
>JBIJDP010000287.1:0-4458 GCA_044344065.1 Opitutaceae bacterium | reverse complement strand
CCGGCGCCAAAAACCGGAAGGGCAAAAAACTCAAGCCGCGCGAACTCTGGAAGACCGACATGATCGTGGATGATCCGGCCCACCGCGACCTGAACCTCTTCATCAAAGAAATGTTCGCCGCCGGCGGACCCTGGTTTGACCGCGAGATGGACAAGGAGGAGGTCACCGTGTCGACCGACATCCCCGAGGGTAAGGTCATCTTGGGTCCGCTCTCGTTCCCCGAGGAGAAATCAGCCGCCGAGCCGCCGAAGAAAAAGTGATGTTGGAAAGGGCGTGCGCGCCCGACTGCGCGGGTTGGATGCAGGGCGGGACCTTGGTCCGGCCTTCTAACGTGCGAGCCCCCTCCCGTAGTGCGGTGCTTTAGCCCGCACTCGTCCGCGTACCGATCTTCGAACGCGGGCGGAAGCTCCGCGCTACGCGACCACCGCCGCAAATGCCACCGCCACCGCCGTGGCCCCGGGGTCCTGCACACCCGTCAAATTTTGCGCATTCACGTACGACGCCCGGCCCGCACCCGCTTTCTGCATCGTCGCGGTGCGAACCGCTCCGGCGTGGGCTTCCGCAGCCGCCGCCTTGAGCCCGCCGGTCCCGAGCGCCGCGATCGCCGGCGCCAGCGCATCAATCATCGTGCGGTCGCCAAGTTTGGCCCCGCCATAGGCCTGCATGCGCTCCAGCCCCGTCGCCAGGGCCTGGGGCAACGCGGCCTTCCGTCCCAGCTCCGTGCCGGTGGCGGTGAAAAAGATCGAGAGCAGCACGCCGCTCGAGGCGCCCATCATCCGGCCGAGCCGGTCGCCGAGGGCGAGGCAGAGCTGGTCCGGTTCGGCCAGCGGCAGCTCGTTCCCCTCCATCGCCGCGAGCACCGCGCGGGCCGCGGTGGCGAAGGTCGAGCCCGTGTCGCCGTCGCCGATCTGCCGGTCGAGGGTGTTGAGCGCCGTCTCGTTTTCTATCAACGCGCCGCACATCGCCGCAATGAGTCCGCGTACCGCCGGCGCATCGGAGCCCGTAAACTGCCTCGTCGCGATCGCCGGCAGCGGCTGCAGCACCACCGGGGCGACGCGCCTGGCGCCGGGCCAGCCGGGAGCCTGCACCTCGCTGAGCAGGGCCTGCCGCCGCTCCGCATTCAGCGGGAGCAGCGAGAGCGATACTCCCTGCATGTCCAGGGCTGTCATCAATTCCCCCGGACCCACGAGCAATTCGATCCGCGCCCCGAGGGCGGACCCGATCAGCTCCTTCACGACGATGTTCATCTCTATGGGCGTGGTGCCGCCGAGATTGTTCACGAGTACCGCCAGCGGTCCGTCCGACTGCAGGTGCGGCCGCAATTCCTGCACCATGGTGGCCACCAGTTCCCGGGCCGGTGCGGCCGCGATCACCCTCGCGCCGGGCTCGCCGTGGATGCCGAGGCCGAGTTCCGCCTGCCCTTGCGCAATCCGGAGATTGGGCGCCTCGCCGGGCCGGGTGCACGTCGTGAAGGCCAGTCCAAGCGTGATCACGGCGCGGGCGGTGTCGGCCGCCGCCGCCTTCACCTCGGCGAGCGTGCCCTTCCGCGCCGCCACATGGCCGGCCACCTTGTGGACCAGCAGGGTTCCGGCGACACCCCGCGGCTGCGGCGCATTGGCAATCGCGATGTCGTCCGCCACGAACACCAGCTCAACCTTGAAACCCATCTGCCGCGCGCGTTCCGCCGCGAGGCCGAAGTTCAACCGGTCGCCGGTGTAATTCTTCACGATCAGCAGGCAGCCGGGCTCGCCGGTGACGGCACAGATGGCGCTCAGCACGGCGTCCACGCTCGGTGACGCAAAGATCTCGCCGCTCACAACCGCGGTCAGCATGCCCTCGCCGATGAAGCCGGCATGGCTCGGCTCGTGCCCCGCCCCGCCGCCCGTGATGAGGGCCACGCGGGACTTGTCCCAGTCCTGCCGCAGGATGACCTTGGTGTGCGCAAAGCCGTCGAGCCGCGCCAGCCGGCCCGGACCGCAGCTCATCAGGAAGCCATCGATGGCCTCGGCGACGACGCTCTCACGGGTGTTGATGAAATGGCTCATGATTTTTGTGGGAAACTCACCAGGCGTAGCCTTCGGGTGACGGGCGGTGGCCGGGGAAAATCACGTCGATGGCCTGCAGGGTCTCGGGCGTCAGCTTGAGTTCCAGTGCGCGCAACGCGCCGTCGAGCTGCGCAATCGTGCGCGGACCGATGATGGGGGCGGTCACCACGGGATTATGCAGCAGCCAAGCGAGCGCGACGTCCGCCGGCTGCTCGCCCAGTTCGCGGCAAAGTTTTTCCCACGGCTCCAGTTTCGCCCGGTGCGTCTCGATCTGCGGGGCGATCTTCGCGCGGCGGCCGACAGCCGGTCCGTCGAGGACGCCACCCAGCAGGCCGCCGCCGAGCGGACTCCACGGGATGAGACCGAGACCGTAGGCCTCGCAGGCCGGGATCAGGTCGCGCTCCACCGTGCGGGCGTTGAGATTGTAGAGGCTCTGCTCCGAGACCAGGCCAAGGAAATTGCGCCGGCGCGCGGCCTCGTTGGCCTGCGCGATGTGCCAGCCGGCGAAATTCGACGAGCCGACGTAGACGACCTTGCCCTGCTGCACCAGCAGCTCCATCGCCTGCCAGATCTCCTCCCACGGGGCCTCGCGCCAGATGTGGTGCATCTGGTACAGGTCAAGGTAGTCGGTCTGCAACCGGCGCAGACTCGCCTCGCACGCATGCCGGATGTGCAGGGCCGAGAGCCGCGACTGGTTTGGCCAGTCGCCCATGTCGCCGTAAACCTTGGTCGCGAGCACCACCTTGGCCCGCCGGCCGCCGCCCTGGGCGAAATAGCGGCCGATGATCTGCTCGGTGATCCCCTCGCCTTTCCTGCCGCCGTAGCCGTTCGCCGTGTCCCAGAAATTGATCCCGAGCTCCAGCGCGCGATCCATGATGGCGAAGGCCTCGGGCTCAGTGGTCTGGGGACCAAAATTCATGGTGCCGAGGCACAGTTGGCTGACCTTTAATCCGGTACGGCCGAGGTTTTTGTATTTCATGGGGAAGTGGGAAATATGTTTTACGCCGGCCATTCGGTGCGATCGTAGAGTTCAACCCCGGCCGCGCCCGGATAGGCCGGTGGAGTGTACACGGAATTGCTGATCCGGCTGGCGGGCGGGAAACCCTCGCCCTCCTCCGCGAAAAACAGGCCGCCCTCCTGCACGAACTTCTCCACCGCGGGGTGCACCCGCGGACGTCCGCCGGCCGAAGTTCCGCAGGGCCGTGCGCTGAGACCGAGCTTCGCCGTCAGACCGCCTTCGCTGTGCCGCAGCCACGGGAGTTGTTCGGTGCTGGCAAACCGGGTCACCGCTTCCGGGCGCCACGCCAGCGGCGCCGCCCGCCGGGTCGCAAGCGCGGTGTTCCAGTTGCGCCACATGAAATCGAGCGTCAAACGCCCGAGCGCGTCATGGAAATACCCGCCGCCCACATCGCTGTGGCAGCCCGGGAACCACACTTCCTTCACATTGGGTCTGCGGGAATTCTGCAGGAGCGACGGGGCGTAGAGCTTGCGCTCCTCGTCGAGCGCCACGCAGTGCACCACGTGGCCGACGGCCGCGTCGGGTTCCAGATCGGCCGGCTTCGCATCCAGCGAGGTCGCCACTGTGTCCCAGACGCCGATGAAGGCGAGGTCGAGCTGGTCGCCGGCGAGCAGCGTCCGCGATTTGTGCGTGTAGAGTCCCCACACCTCCAGGCGGCTGTCGCCGCTGTTCCGCACGCGCCGCCGCCGGCTTTCAATTAGCACGCTGTCCAGCAGGCCGCGTTGCCGCAGGTCGCGAGCGAAGAGCCGGGCCGAGGCCGCGCCGCGGCTGAAACCGAGGATCGAGATGAGGTCGCCGCGCCGGTAATTCTGCAGGAACGCAAGATACGCGTTGGACCGAATGGATTTCTCCTCGGCGGCCGTGGCGCCCTCGGTGATCTTGTTGATCACGTCGTTCTCGTCGTCGTTGCCCACGCCGCGAAAATAGTGCGTCAACTGCCCGGGTCCGTCGGCCGCGAGCGCGTGCATCGTCTTGGCGACATTCGTGATGACCGGCGGAAAGCTGCGTGTCGCGTCGGTGCGGCTGGTCCACAACTTGCGCTCCTGATCCCAGAAATAATCCGCGGGATTCGGCCCGGTCTCATCATTCCAGGTGCCGTCGAAAAGGAAAACGTGATGCCGGCCACCGGAGGGCGAAACCCAGTCAGCGGCACCGGCGACGGTCGAGCGCGTGACGTCACGCGGCTTGCTCGGCACGGTGCGGTTCGGGGGCATGCCCCGATTCTGCCCTCCGCCACCCCGGGTAAAGCAACGAAAAACACCGGCCACCCCGGAATTCACATCGAGTCGCCCCACTCTCTTTGTCACGTAATACGTGACAAACTATCGTCAGGTTCATTTCTCCTTACGGGTGATAAACACCCAATGGCGTCCGGTGCTTTGTCACGTATTACGT
>JBIJDP010000285.1:0-4462 GCA_044344065.1 Opitutaceae bacterium | reverse complement strand
GCCCCGCCGGCCGACTTGAACCTGCCGGGCAGCGGCAATGCCCAGGGAAGGGTGATCGCGGTGAAGGCCGTTCAACAGAAACAAGCGGCCCGGGCGCCCCAAATGCCGGCGGTGCACAATGCCCCAGGGCCAAGACCGCCGAGACGGGCAAGCCGCTGTGGTCGAAGCCGCACTCGGCTTGACGGGAGCCTTGCGGGGTAGAAACGCCCAGCATTTAACGTTTAACTTTTAACGCTTAAGTGCAGGCAGGTTCCGAGAGGTGGCTACGAGCGTGAGCGAGTGGAAGATTTCGTAGTTTGCAGATCGGAGATGGGAGACCGAGCCACTGGATCCGATCTGCCATCTTCCAAGTGCGAACGATCCACTCGCTCACGCTCGTAGCTACGCGGCAGGGTTTACTTCAGCGTTCAGCGTTAAAAGTTCAGAGTTAAGCGTTCCGGCGCCATCATGGCGCCGGTCGTTACCACGCCGTGAACTGGCGATCGGCCACGAAGAGCCTGGCTTTCTTCATGGGCGCCTGGGCTGTGCGCAGCGCCTCGCGGCCGCGATAAATGGGGAAATCGTTCGCCCGGGCGGCCGGACCGCCGCGGAGCGAGACGAGCGTGCTGCCGCGGAAGACACAGTCGTAGGTCTCCTCGATGGGCGTGCCCTTGTTGATCACGTAAGTGGCGGTGGACTCGCCGACGGGGAAGGTAACCGTGAGCTTATCGCCCGGGACCAGATCGCGCACCGTCAGGTAGCGGCCGAGACGCTCGGCGGAACGGACGGCGCCGTTCACTTGCACACTCACAGTTTCGATCCTGACCCAGTGCGGAATGCGGACTGACACGCGACAGGGCGATTTCACGGCTATCACGACGCGGCCCTCGTGCGGCAGGTGGCTGTGGACATCCACGGAGCGCCCGGCGCGGTTGAACAGCAGGTTGACGATGGCGGCGCCGTCGCTTTCGCGGAGGGCGGCTTCCCAGGCGTAGTAAAGTCCCTGCGAAGCGTTGCCGGTGCAGCAATGCATCACCCAAGGATCCGTGACAAAGCCGGGCCGGGTGATGCCGAAGAAAACTCCGACGCTGCGCGCGACGGCATCCTGCGTGCTGACAAAGCTGGCTGGCTGGTCGGTCGGCGGTGGATTTTCCGGCTGCGCCGCGCAGAAGGCCGCGAGCGCGGGGGCGTCGGTGATCTGCTGCTCCGCGAGCTGGTTGCGCACCACGGCATCGGCATCGTCCCAGTAATCGCCCGCGCCGGCATCGGTCAGACGGATCGCCAGCCCGATCAGGTCGCCCAAAGCGCAGCCCTCGCAGCCGATCGCGGGCGGATGGGTGTTGATCCACCCCATGCGCGCGATGCCCTGGGTCAGCGTGAATTCATAACCCCGGCGCACAAACTCGAGGGCGCGCTCATCGCCGCAGGTCGTGGCGTAGTAGAGCAGGCCGCGCAGCACGATGGCCCGCGCGTGGAAGTGCAAGGGCCAGTGGCCGTGCTCCGAGCCGTCGCGGAACGGGGCGTCGGCGGTGAGGGGCGTGAGGTTGAAGGCGGCGGTTTTGGCCGGATCGAGGACGACCGTGCCGCCCCAGAACTTCGCCTTCATCACGTAGCGGGATAGGCGTGTGGCGAGTTCCCGGGCCACCGGGTCGCCCGTCAGCGCATAGAGCTGGGCTGCCGCATAGATCTGGTGACCCTGGGCGCAGGTGACCGATCCCTCCGGTCCCTCACGGTCGCGCGGGGCCTCGGACGTATCGATCCAGCCCGAGCGCGGGTAGACGAAGCCGTCCATCCACCCGCCCTTGTGCGGATAGTAGGAGTAGTCATCCACGTCCACAGCGATGCGGCGCAGGCCGCGGACGAGTACCGCGCGCAGGGCGGCGGTGTCGGCGCCGGTCGCGCCGGTCCACGCGGTGAGCGCCCGGATCATCCGTGCGACGCCCCAGACGCTGGCGAAGTCCTCGTTGCGCCCGCTCCCGTAGAGTTCCTCGCTGTTGTTGTAGATGTTGCGCCACGGGCGCAGCGGCGTGTAGCGATCCCAATAGAGTCCGTCGTCGATGCGGGAAGCGAGCTCGGCGCGGTAATCCTGCTCCAGCTTGGCGGCGTAGTCGCTCCCGCACATCAGGCGCATCAGCGGCAGCGACTCCGCGAGCTTGGGGTCGAGCGGGATGTCGGCCGACCAGTGCCGGAGGAAAGGGGTGCGCGTGTTGAACTGCGCCAGCCCGTACATCGTCATCAATGATGGATCGAGCGTGTTGAGCATCCCGCGGATCGCGAGGGCGGCACGGTCGGCCAGGTCGAACGTGTCGGGAATTTCCGCTTCACAGGACTGGCCGCTGGGGAGGACGGAGAGGGCGGGGGAGGACATGGGGAGGGCTCAGTACAAACGGGAACATCCAACGCTCAACATCCAACATCGAACATCGAACATCGAACATCCAATGCTGCAATGAGGGGAAAACGCTCAACGTTTAACTTTTAACGCTCAACGCTTAAGTGGCGGAGTTCCGGAAAACGCGGAACGTTGAACGCCGAAGTGGACTGGCCGGTGTGTGGCTACGAGCGTGAGAGAGTGAAATTTAGCAGATGGGAGATCGGAGTTTGGGCAGGCTCCACACGCTTGCGCTCGCAGCTTCGATTTCAGGTGCAGTACTTCAGCGTTCAGCGTTGAGCGTTAAACGTTCAGCGTTCCGGCGCCATCAAGGCGCCGGCAGGTATTCCAGCGGGGCGCGGTAGCGGATGTCCTGCGCGTCGAGGCGACGGAGGTGGGTGCGGAGGCGGTGGAGGAAATCAGGGAAGGCGGGCCGGTCTTTCGCGCTCCAGGCAATCTCGGCGAGGGCACAGGTGCGAGGGTAAGCCATGTAGTCCATCCGGCTGGGGGTGGGAATGTACTCGGTCCAAAGCTGGCCCTGCACGCCGATGATGCTCTTGGCCTGCTCCGCGGTGAGCTCGGCGGGGATGGGCTCGTAAGCGTGGACCTTGGCGAGGGGGAGCGGCAGCGGGTACGTGATGGGTTCGGTCTCCGGCGTCTCGGTTTCGTGGAAGTTGAAGTAGAGCGTCTGGTTCGCGCACATGACGGCGTCGTTGCCGAGCCGGGCGGCGGCGATGGCGCCCTCGATGCCGCGCCACGACATGACGGTGGCGCTCTTGGCCAGACCGCCCTCGAGGATTTCGTCCCAGCCGACGAGCCGGCGACCGTGCTTTTGCAGGAACGCCTCGATCTGGCGGATGAACCAGCTTTGCAGGTGCTCCTCGTCGGGCAGGCCAAGGGCATTCATGTGCGCCTGGGTGGCGGGATCCTCCTGCCACTGTTTCTTCACGGCCTCGTCGCCGCCGATGTGGAGGTACTCGAAGGGAAACAGGGCCATCACCTCGGTCAGCACATCCTGCAGGAAAGCAAAGGTGGACGGCTTGGTGTTGAACAGCGCCTCGTGGATGCCCCACACGCAGCTCACCTCGCGGGCCTGCGGGAGCAGGCCCAGCTCCGGATACGCGGCCACCGCGGCCTGCGCGTGGCCGGGCAATTCGATCTCGGGCAGAATGCGGACGTGACGCGCGGCGGCATAGGCCACGAGGTCGTGGATTTCCGCCTGCGTGTAGAAGCCCCCGACCGGGACGCCATCGCCGCCGAGCTGCCTGACGCTGAGACCGCGGTTGGTTTCCCGGCGCTGGCTGCCGATGGCGGTGAGCTTGGAATATTTTTTGATCTCGATGCGCCAGCCCTGGTCGTCGACGAGGTGCCAGTGGAAGACGTTGAGTTTGTGCTGCGCCATCACGTCGATGAACTGCTTGAGGTAACCGACGGGCTGGAAGTACCGGGCGCTGTCGATCATCATGCCGCGCCAGCGGAAACGCGGGGCGTCCTCGATCTCGACCGCGGGGGCGGTCCAGGACAATTCGGGCCGCGGGTCCGCCCCGAAGATGGCGGGCGGGAGGAGCTGGAGCAGGGTCTGCGCGCCGTAGAACGCGCCGGCGGGGGCGGAGGCGGTGAGGGTGACGCGATCCGCGGCGACCCGCAGGGCATAGGCCTCGGGATTCGCGAGCGCGGGATCCGCGAGGCGGAATTCGATGATGGCTTTCGCCGAGTCCGGCTTGGATGCCACCACGGGCAGCGGCCAGCCGGTGGCCGTGCGCAGCCGCGCCGCGAGCAAGTGCGCGGAGGGGGCCAGCGCGGCGGGCGCGACGATGACAGTGTCGGCGGTCAGGGTGAAGGCCGCCGCGTCCAGCGGAGTGCAGCGTTGCGGTTGGGGGATCAGGGCGGGGAGGGGCATGGAAAGGGAGGAGGGATAACGCTCAACGCTTAACTTTTAACGCTGAACGTTTAAGTGGCGGAGGTGGCTGCGTGCGTGAGCGAGTGGATGGATTCGCAACTGGCAGATCGGAGATCGAGTCACTGGATCAGATCTGGGATCTACCAAGTGTGATCGAGCCACTCGTTTACGCTTAGTTACCGCCTGATCCATTGAGCGTTAAGCGTTAAAAG
>JBIJDP010000286.1:0-4462 GCA_044344065.1 Opitutaceae bacterium | reverse complement strand
GAGGCCGCGGCCGCCACGAGCATGCCGTACTGCGTTGACCGCTGGCTCGGCGGCACGCTCACCAATTACGAGACCGTCAAGAAATCCATCGCCAAGTACAAGAAGTACCAGGCCATGGAGACCAACGGCGAGATGGACAAGCTGCCCTCGAAGGAAGTCGCCGCCATCAAGCGCGAGATGACCCGCATGCAGCGCAATTTCAACGGCATCGCCGATATGGGGGGCATGCCCTCCGTGATGTTCGTGGTGGACGTGAACCACGAAAAGATCGCCGTCGCCGAGGCTTCCCGCTGCGGCATTCCGTGCGTGGGCATCTGCGACACGAACTCCGATCCGGGCACGCTGTCGCACCCCATCCCGGGCAATGACGACGCCGTGAAGTCCATCCGCATCATCGTCGAGACGATCATGGGCGCCGTGCAGAGCGGCCTCGCCCAGCGCGACTCCCGCCGCGCCGCCCGTGGGGCCGCCGCCGAGTTGAAGGCTGCCCAGGCCGCCGGTGCCGAGTCCGTGGCCGAGATCGATCTGTCCAAGATCGAACTCCCCGCCGATGTCGCCGCCGTGGTCGAGGGCGAGGAAACCGCCGTCGCACCGAAGAAGAAGGCGATCCGCCCCAAGAAGACCCCGGTCAAAGCCGAATAATCCTCACCGCATCATCGACATGAGCATCACTATCACCGCGCAGATGGTCAACGACCTGCGCACTGCCACCGGCGCCGGCCTGCTTGACTGCAAGAAGGCCCTCACGGAGGCGAACGGCAACGCCGAGGAGGCCACCACCATTCTGCGCAAGAAGGGTGCGGCTTCCGCCGCCAAGAAGGCTGACCGCGCCACGCGGGAAGGTCTGATCGAGAGCTACATCCACGTGGGCGGCAAGGTCGGCGTCCTCATCGAGGTCAATTGCGAGACCGATTTCGTCGCCCGCAACGATGACTTCAAGGTCTTCGTCCGCGACCTCTGCCTGCAGATCGCCGCCGCCAACCCGACCGTGGTTTCCCGCGAGCAGGTGGCCGAGGCCGACCTCGCCAAGGAGCGTGAGATCGCCGCGGCGCAGGTCGTGGGCAAGCCGCCCGCAGCCGTGCAGAAGATCGTCGAGGGCAAGATCGAGAAGTACTTCTCGACCGTGTGCCTCCTCGATCAGCCGTTCGTCAAGGTCCCCGAGAAGACCATCAAGGACATCCTGACCGAGAAGATCACCAAGACGGGCGAGAACATCCAGATTCGCCGCTTCGTGCGCTACCAACTCGGCGCCTGAGTCGTCCGGCACCGTAATAAATTCAAGACGCCCTTAACCGGGCGTCTTTTTTTGTGCCGGATTGCAGGGCGGGGGCTGATGTGTCCTCCGTAGCCTGGGCGAAGGAGGAACCCCGCCTTTAGTTTCCTGCGCTGAATTCAATCGTTCTCTTTCTCGTAATCATTCTCGTTCTCAACGCCCACCTATCCAAGCCGAGAAAGAGAAAGTTTACCCGCCTACGGCGGCGCCAGAGGCGACCAGGGATAAAGAGAACGAGAAAGAATGGATTCTAGCGGGAAGCCAATCGAGGCGGGGAATCCCCGCCCTAGAAGTCAAAAAACAGGAGAGCACTGGCATGAGAATGTAGCTACAATTCGCAAAACCCGCGCGCGAAAAAGGCGCACCGTTGCAGGTGCGCCTTTTCATTTGTAGGAGGAGGGCCGGTCGCTCCCTCGGGACCGGTCAATGCCCGTTCTTGCCGTGCTTCGCGCGGAAGCGGGCGAGTTCGGGGTAGGCCTTGGCCGGGTCGCCGTAGATGTTGCCGGCCAGGTCGCGGCCGCGGGCGAGGTAGATGTTGTGAAAGGTGCCGGCCAGCTCGTGGTTTTCCCGTACCTTGCTGCTCATGTAGCGCATGGTGTAGCCACAGCGCCGGATGTTGCTGGTGTTGGGCTCGCTGCCATGGATGATGCGGCCGTCGTGGAGGCTGCAGTGGTTGGGCTGAAGCTCGATCGCGATGGCGCGGGAGTTGTCGCGCTGGGCGGCCTTGATCTCGTCGGGGAACACGGCCTCGCCGGGCTTCAGGTCATCGTAATCGGAGAAGCCCTGCTTGCCGGTGTTGTGCGTGCGCGGGATGACGTTCATGCAGCCGTTCGCCTTGGTGGAGGGGTCGATCGCGAGCCACACGGTGACGACCTCCATAGGCGTGATCATGGTCTTCCAGTAATGGGAGTCCTCGTGCCACGGCACGCGCTTGCCGTTGCCGCGGGGCTTGCAGATGAAGTGGCTCGAGAAGAGCGCGATGTCGGGTCCGATGATGGGCTCGACCAGATTGAGCACCTCGTCGGCAAAGAGCCATTCGAAGAGCTCGGGATGCTGGAAGTGCGGGACGTCCATGGACTCGGGCCGCACGTCGGCCTGCAGGTTGTTCAGGATATTCTCGAAGCAGTTCTTCAGGCCTTCGAACTTGGCCGGCGGGAAGACCGGCTGGTCGAAGATGTGATAACCTTCGCGGTTGTACTTGGCGACCTGCTCCGGCGTGAGCCGGTGATGCGCCGTGGAGGGTGTGGAGGTGGGGGCGACCATAGTCCTTGTGTTATATCATCCTATTGGAGGGAAATCTTGCCATAAAAGCGCACTTTCTTGTGTTATATTGCCCACATGCGGCTGCCCTGCGTCCATTTCAAACTCGCCGATTTCGTGCGGCCGGGCGAAAGCTACCATTTTGCGCAAACCGGGCTGACCGCGGACAACGCCGCCCGCTACCACGACCATGACTACCATGAGATCTTCTGGGTGACGCATGGACGCGGGGAGCATTTCCTGAACGGGCAGACCGCACCCCTGCAGGCCGGGCAGTTGCATCTCATCCGGCCGAAGGACCGGCATCGCGTGACCGGGTCGGCGGAGGCGCCGCTGCGCATTGCCAATCTGGCGTTTCCCAGCCGCGCCTGGACGGAGGTGCGCCGGCGGTATTTCCATGGCGAGCGCGACTGGTTCGGGCAGTCGGCGGTGTCGCGGGTCTGGCTGGTGGACACGAAGGCGCAGGCGGGTTTGGCCCACTGGGCGGAGCGCCTCGCGACGCCGGAGCGGCCGCGGATCGCGCTGGACGGGTTCCTGATGGAACTGCCCTTGTTCCTGCGCCAGCCGCCGGCCGGCGTGGAACTGATGCCCGAGTGGCTGGAACTGGCCTGCCGGGAGATCGTGCACCCGGAGCATTTCAGCGGCGGCACGCCGGAGCTGGCGCGGCTCGCGGGGCGGAGTCCTTCGCACGTGGTGCGCGCGACCGTGCGCTGGCTGAAGCAGACGCCGACGGAAATCGTGAACACGGCGCGGCTTGATTACAGTGCCCGGCAGCTGGCCGAGACGGGGCGGCCCATCATGGAGATCGCGCTGGACTGCGGGCTGAACAACCTCTCGCACTTTTACGCGCTGTTCCGAAAACGTTTTGGCGTAAGCCCGCGCAAGTACCGGCTGCAGGCGATGCCGACGGTGCGGGCGTGAGGCCGCCGGCGCCGCCGGCGGAACATTCAACATACAACATTCAACGCTCAACTTCCACCTGCTGAGGCCAATGTCGGGATGTGAAAGTGGCCGCCGGTGGTCTTGACCGGCGGGTGACGAGGATTGGTCGTACTGCGGTGGCGGCAGACTCTCAGGCGATGATTGGGTAGCGGCCGAAGTCTTTCACCGCCTGGTAGAACGCCAGGATGTTTTCCAAGGGCACGTCGGGTTGCAGGTTGTGGGCCGGGGAAATAATAAACCCGCCGCCTTTGCCCGCGGTGCGCAGGCGCAGCTTGACCTCGTTGATGACATCCTCGCGCGAGCCGAACGGCATGACCTCCTGGATATCCACCGTACCCCACAGGGTCAGGTTGCGCCCGAATTCCTTTTTGATTTTCGCCGGGTCCATGGATTTCGGCTGGACCGGGTTCAGGATGTCGAGGCCGATCTCCACGAGATCCCCGATGATCGGATGGATGTATCCGTCGGAGTGAAAGGCGATCTTCACCTTGGGATTGATGGCCTTCCATTTGGCGAAGAGTTTCGCGTAGCGGGGCTTGAAGAACTCCCGGAATAGCTGGGGCGAAATCAGCATGCGGTCCTGCGTCCCGAAGTCGTCACCGATCCAGATGATGTCCACGCCGAGCTCGACCAGCTTGGAGCCGGCGACGTCGATCCACCGCGCCAGGTCGTCGAGCAGGGCGTTCATGAAGTCGGGTTCGCCCACCAGGTCCATGAGGAGGCGCTGCATGCCGAGCAGATACCACGCGAGTTCGAACAGGGTGCAGGCGGCGCCGCCCATGATGCCGTACTCGTGGCCGTACTGGGCGATCAGCTGGCGCACACCGTTGTAGCGATCGACCCGGGAGAAGTCGGGCAGGGTGAGCTCGCGCAGATCCTTGATGTCGGCCAGCGGGTGCCGGACGATCTCAGTGTAGGCGCCGCCGCTCGAGTTCTTGAACCACTTCCACCCGATGCCCCACTCATCCGTGTACTCGGCATTGTTGT
>JBIJDP010000284.1:0-4469 GCA_044344065.1 Opitutaceae bacterium | reverse complement strand
CTGCGTGGCGGCCTCCTGCTGGTAATACATGCTCAGGCCTTCGCCGTAGCCGCCCTGGCCGGCGCCGCTGCCCATGTTGTCGTGCAGGGCGAGGGCGCGCGCGGCGGCGCGGCGGGCGTGGCCGTTGGTGAAGAACTCGTGCCGCTCCTCGCCGAGGGCGTAGCGGAACAGCTGTGCGATGTTGTTGAACGTGCTCTCGTCGTCCTGGTCGTCGATCTCGGCGCGGACGAGTCCGTCGAGGAACGCGGTGCATTCCGTGATCCAGCGGTCGCAGAGGGCGCGCAGGGCCGGCGAGGGTTCGGCGGTGTCGCGCAGGCAGCGCGCGAGGACGAGGAACTCGTAGGTGCCCTTGCCCTGGTGGCGGTGGCCGAAGGGCGGACGGCCCTCGCGCATGCGCCACCAGTCGTTCTGCGAGGCGAGGGCGGTGCCGAGGAGCAGGTCGTAGGTGCGCCGGAGATCGGACTCGGTCAGCCAGCCGCCGCCGGCCAGGACCGGCAGGGCGCGGAGGAAGCGCTCGGCGAGATAGTGCCAGTCGCCGTAGGTGGTTTTGACGTGGTCGTTAAGGGCGCGGTAATGCGTGAGTGCCACCTCGGCGTAGCGGCGGTCGCCGGTGAGCCACCACATCTGCGTGTACATGCTCACGGTGCGGATGAGGTCGGCGAAGAAATAGTAGCCGCGCGTGACGGGGATTTTCACCGCGTCGGCGGCGAGCGGGGTGTGCGGCCAGGCGGCGAATTGCGCCGCGAGGGCGGGATCGAGTCGCAACTGCATGAGCCAGGGCAGGACCACGCCATGCGGGGCGGCGCAGATTTCGGTGCAGAGGTGTTCCACGGCCTGGGCGACGCCGGCCAGGCGGCTGCCGCCGCAGAGGATGAGGTTGGCGCCGGTGTGGTAGGGATCGACCAGCGTGCGCAGTTCCCAGCCGGTGTCGCCGGGGTAGGCGGCGTCGGTGGCGCACAGGAAATTCGCGTAGTGCGGCTGGAGCACGCGGTTGTTGCCGAGGGCGCCGAGGACGATCAGCGGCCGGGTGCGGCAGGCGTCCGGCAGGGGGATGTGGCGCTCGGGGATGAGCGCGAGGTCCGTTGAGCATTCCGCGGTGACGCCGCGTGCGGCCAGGGCGCGCACCACTTGGTCGCCGAGCCCGGCCCAGGCCGGATCACCGGCCGGATGGACGATGAGCGGCCGCCGCGCCGGATCGCCGAGGTTCGTGGTGCGAACCAGCGGACGAAGTTGCAGAAACAGGGCAGGGTCGGAAGCAACAGTGGCCATGGGGAAAGTGATTAACGAGCGACTGCAACCAATGCATTGGCCACAGGAGGCTCATAATGCACAGAAGAAATTACTGTTTTGGTCCTTATGTGCATCCTGAGCCTTATGAGGCCATTCAGGGATCCGTGCCATCCGTGAAATCCGTGGTCAAAATTCAGGAGTAATTGACCAGTTCAAGGGTGCGGTCCTCGCGGACGAGCAGGAGCCCGTCCGATCCGACCGGGAGGGTCTGGCGGGTGGCGCGGGCGGCGGTGGCTTGCACGCGCCATTCGGCGTCGAGGGCCTGCAGGCCGGCGCGGGTGGCGACCAGTAGGCCGCCGGCAGCGGTCTGGCTGATCCCCACGACCGGCGCGCCGGCGTGGTGGCGGCGGACGACCTGGCCGTTGGCCAGGTCCACGGCGGCAACGAAACCATCGGCGCCGCCGATGAAGGCGACCGGTGCTCCGGCCAGCCGGCCGAGGACGGCGGCATTGAGGCTGAGGCCACCTTCGAGTTTCCAGAGCCAGTCCTTCTTCGCCACGGAGAGCACGCCGCAGCCGAGTTCGACCGCGGAGAAGAGCGCGCCCTCGGGACAGGAAGGCAGCTCGGCCCAGCCGGCGGCCAGCGAGCGGCCGTTGAGGAAGGGCATCACGCGTTTCAGCATGCGGAACATCGGCTGCATGAATCCGCCGAAGCTGTGGGCGAGGCCGCTGGGGCCGTCACCGGGCACGCCCTGGTAGTACATGATGCCGTGGTTCCATCCGCAGCGCACATAGATGTCACCGCGGTCGGCCCGTTGCTCGGGGGCGACGAGGATGTCGTAGCTCCACGCGCCGTCGGAGAAACTGTGGCCGACGATATGGCCGTCGGCATTGAGGAAGATGATGACGCCGTAGCCGCCCACGACGAGCGAGCCGCGGCCGGCGGCATCGCGATGCCAGATGGCGAGGCTGTGCGCCGCACTGTACCAGCCGAACAGGCAGTCCTTCACCTTGGCGAATTCCTCGACGAGCCGGTAGTTGGCGCGCAGCGCGCCGTCGGCGTGATATAGCTGCAGGTCGCCGCCGAGCAGGCCGACACAGAGCACCGGGGGCCGCCCGGCATCGAGCGCCTGGGCGGAGAGATGCGTGACGGTGTTGGACAAGGTGCGGCGCCAGCGTTCGCGGCCCTGGCCGTCGAGGACGTACAGTTCGTTGAGCGCGTTGGCGAAGATGAGCTCGGGCCGGCCGTCACCGTCGAGGTCGGCGGAGGTCCAGCGTGTAACCTCCGGCGCGACGGTGCGGTCGCTCAGGATCTCCAGCCGGTGCAGGACGAAGGGCCGGCCGTCAGGTGGGGCGGGCAGACAGACGTGGAGGGCGGCGACGGGGCCGTTGACCGCGCTGGTGCGGGCCTCGAGACGGTTCTCCGCATCGCGGTAGCGCTTGTAGCGACGGTCGGGAGCCGGGCTGACCGGGCAGGCGCGACGCGATCCGTCCGGTGTTACGGCGTCGACCGTGATGCCGGCGGGCAGGGGATTGAAGGTGCGCAGCGTGGGGTCGTCGATGCAGTCGCCGAGGATGTTGAGCACGGTGACATTTTGCGCGGCGGGGAAGGCAAGGGAGACGTCGTAGTGTCCGGCCTGCGGCCATTGCCGCCAGATTTCGCGCGAGTAGCCGTCGGGCATGACGGGGTCGAGCAACTGGTCGGGCGAGCCGTCGATGGGGAGCGGCGACGCGGTGACGCAGACATCGCGCACGCGTTCGGGCACGCGGCTGCCGCTGTCGAAGGTCCAGGCGGAGCGCCAGCGCGGATCGGTTGTGGAGGGGGCGACTGCGACCGGTGCAAGGGCGGGGCGCAGAGTGCCGAGCCAGGCCTGCAGGGCGGCGGTGAGGTCGGTGCAGAGGGCGGCGGGGAGGGGGAAGATTGCAGATCGGAGACTGGAGACCGGAGTTCGGAGATTGGAGATGGGAGAGGGCTGGCCGTAGTTGATCGTGAGGGTGACGGTGGCGGCTTCGGCGGCGTCCAGGGTCAGCGTGGCGGCGGCGAGGTCGAGTTGGATGCTGACGGGGACTTTGCTGTGCAGCGCCAGGCCGGGCAGGGTGAGGGTGGTCATGCCGGCGAAGACCAGCGTGCTGGCCTCGACCCAGGCGCTCTCGGCGGAGACGGCGGCGCCGGGGAGCCAGGCCGCGGCGGGTTCGAGGGCCGTGGCGTACCAGGCGCGGGGGGTCCCGTCGCGGAGCAACAGGGCGCTACGTTCGTCGAGTCGCTGGAGGTCGAGGTCCTCCGGTGCGTCCTGCGGGCGGACGTAGAAAAGATTCTGGAACGAGCCCTCGTCGCCGGCGCGGTGGGTGCCGGCGCGGCGCTGGCGGAGCACGTAGGGTTCGCAGGCGCCCTGGTCGGTCTCGGGTTCGCAGGTCGAGGGCACGTGGTTCGCGCAGACCAAAGTGAAGCGATGCCGGCCCTGGGCGGCGAGCCAGCGGCGTCCGTCAATCGTGGCATGGCCGGGCGTGCGCCAGGTGCAGGTGAGCGAGTACGGGCCGTCCGCCTCAAAGGCGACGCGGTCGATGACCACAAAGCAGCCGGCACCGGCCTTCGACCAGAAGAGGTGGCGCGTCCATGACGTGTGGTGGCAGTCGGACAGGCGCGTAACGGTGAGGGCGCAGGCGGGAAAATCGGCGGCGGCGATCTTCTCCGCGATCGGCGGCATCGGGGCGTCGCAGGCGCCGTCGCTGATCAGCAGGCCGTTCTTGTCGTGGTGCGAATGGCGAGAGGTGTTCTGCACGAGCCAGACGTGGCCGGCCTGGAAGAAGCGCACGAGGCAGTTGGCGGCCTGCATGTGGCCCTGCCAGCGGAAGCCGCCCTGGAAGCCCTGGATCATGAGATAGGTGCCCCCGGGCGTGTAGCCGTTGCGCAGGACGACCTTGTCGAAGCCGCGGGCCTGCGGGAGACGGTTCAGGCCGATGGCCTCGCCGAGCTGCCAGGTCTCGAGCGCGTTGACGAGGTGGCCGGAGAACTCGACGTTGAAGGGCGGCTCGTTGCTGATGGCGAACTGGTGTTCGGTGACCGGCAGCCACTCGATGACGCGGTCCGTGGCGGGGGCGACCGGGGCGAGCTCGGGCCCGGTGTCGAAGCGCTGCAGGAAGACGGGCGTGTAGTGCAGGAAGGAGTAGCGCTGGGCCACGGCCAGGTTGTTGAGCGTGTGGAGAATCCACTTCAGCTCGCCGTCGCCATAGTAGAAGGCG
>JBIJDP010000283.1:0-4471 GCA_044344065.1 Opitutaceae bacterium | reverse complement strand
CGTCTCATTCTGCAGCGCATATATCCCTGAACCCCATCCATTCCCAGACCATGCCCAAAGTCACCCTCGGCCTTCTCCAGCATGCCTGCACGCCGAACCCGGCGGCCAATCTGAAAAAGACCCTCGCGCTGGCGGAACTGGCCGCCCGTCGCGGGGCGAAGATCATCTGCACGCAGGAGCTTTGCCGCTCCCAGTATTTCTGCCAGAGCGAGGATCATGCGAACTTCAAGCTCGCGGAACCGATCCCCGGACCAAGCACGGCCGCCTTCCAGCGGATCGCGAAGAAGCACGGGGTTGTCATCGTCGCGTCGCTTTTCGAAAAACGCGCCGCGGGCCTGTATCACAACACGGCGGTCATCATTGACGCGGACGGTGCGCTGCTCGGCATCTACCGCAAGATGCACATCCCGGATGATCCGTTGTTTTACGAGAAGTTCTATTTCACTCCGGGCGACACGGGCTTCCGGGCCTGGAAGACGAAGCACGGCCGGATCGGCGTCCTGATTTGCTGGGACCAATGGTATCCCGAGGCCGCGCGGCTGACTGCCATGCAGGGGGCCGACATCCTCTTCTATCCCACGGCGATTGGCTGGCATCCGCAGGAGAAGAAGGAGCACGGCGTCAACCAGCACGGGGCTTGGGAGACGATTCAGCGGGCGCATGCCGTGGCCAACGGCTGCTATGTCGCCGCGGTCAACCGCATCGGACTGGAGTGCCCCGTCGGGGGCGACGGTCTAGAATTTTGGGGCCAGAGCTTTGTCGCCGGCACCAGCGGCCAGATCCTCGCCAAGGCCGGCACGCACCGGGAGGAAATCCTGCTCGTGCCGGTTGATTTGGGACAGGTGGATGTCACCCGCACGCACTGGCCGTTCCTGCGGGACCGCCGCATTGACGCTTACGGCGATCTCACCCGTCGTTTCCGCGACTGAACATGGCCCCCAAGCAGCAGCTTACGCCGGTCCGGGCGGGTTTTCGCATGCCGGCGGAGTGGGAGCCGCAGGCGGCCGTCTGGCTTTCCTGGCCGCACAACCATGCGACCTGGCCGGGGCGTTTCCGGCCGATTCCATATGTCTTTGCCCGGATTGTCGCACAGGTCAGCCGCTTCGAAGCCGTGCGCATCAATGCCGCCGCTCCGCTGCAGGCCCGCGCGAAGCGACTGTGCGCCGCCGCCGGGGCCGATATGGCGAAGGTGACTTTCTACAATCATCCCACCAATGACGCCTGGTGCCGGGATCACGGCCCGATCTTTGTCAAAAACGACCGGACCGGCGAGGTGGCGGTGACCGATTGGGTGCACAATGCCTGGGGCGGCAAGTATCCCCCCTACGATCTCGACAACACCATCCCGCCCAAGATCGCCGTGCGCCTGAAGCTGCGGCGCTTTGAAAACAACCTTGTGCTCGAGGGAGGGTCAATCGACGTCAATGGCCGGGGGCTCTTGCTCACAAGCGAGCAGTGCCTGCTCAATAAAAACCGCAACCCGCATCTCACCCGGGTGCAGATCGAGCAGAACCTGAAGGATTACCTCGGGGTGCGCCAGGTACTTTGGGTGGGCGAGGGGATCGTGGGTGATGACACCGACGGCCACATCGATGACATCACGCGCTTCTTCAGGCCCGACGGCTTCATCACCTGCGTCGAAGCGAATCACCGCGACCCCAACCATCGCCTGCTGGCGGGGAATCTGGAACGGCTGCGCGGCTTTCGCACGCCCTCGGGCGGCCGGTTTGAAATCATCCCGCTGCCGCTGCCCAAACCCTTTGGTTTCAAGGGGCAGCAGGTGCCGGCGAGTTACGCCAATTTTCTCATCATCAACGGCGCGGTCCTCGTGCCGACCTTCCGGCAGAAAAAGGGCGATACCACCGCCTGCGGCATCATTGGCGAGTGCTTTCCCGGCCGGGAGATCATCCCGATTGACTGTTACGACCTCATCTGGGGTCTTGGCACCTTGCATTGCATCTCCCAACAGCAACCCTCCTGAACATGAATCGAATTCTCCTGCTCTGCGGTCTCGGGGTCGTCCTGGCCGGACTCTCCGGTTGCGAGACGATCTCCGACGGCCTGTCTGGCTCGTTCACCAATGTGCCTCCGCAGACGCGCCGGTACGAGGTGGAACAAAAACAGGTCTTCTATGCCGCCCAACTGGCCTTGAAGCGGATGGACTTTGTCCTGACCCGCACGGCCCTGGCCCAAGGCGTGGTTGAAGGACACAGCAATCTGCGCGACACCGGGGTATTCGGCGCCTCGCGGCAATACAGCGCGCGGATCCAACTCACCGGGGTTCCAGGCGAAAGCACGGAGGTCGCGATCCTCCTGCACGAACAAAGCGAGGCCGACTTCAAGGGTGCCGCGAGTAACCGCGCCCTGCGCGAGCACGGGCTTTACGAATCATTCTTCGAGCATTTGGTCAGGGTTTTGCAGGAACAGGCGGCCAAGCCTTAATCAATTTAATCCCTTGTAGGGGAGCATCTTGTGGGCGCCCTGCCATTGACATCTGCGGATGATGCCCAAAGGGCGCACATGAAATGAGCCCCTGCGGGACAGGCCGAGCGCCGGCCTGCCCACCTCGCCCAAATTAGGGCTTGCCGACCGCCCCTGCGCGCAGCGAATCTGACCGTTCGCGGCATTTGCATCGGTACAGCCGGCGTCGCCGCGACGCTCCCACCGGCTTTCCTGTCAGTATAACCATCAACCAAACGGTTCCGTTAACAGCGGGATCATCCCGGTGGATCGGGGTCTCTGGAGCGGGGCTTCTGTTCGCCGGTTTTCGCACATGAGTTCAGTAATGCAAGAACTGCTCGCGCAGTCGTCCTTCGACAAGTTGAAGGCCGGCGCCATCGTCCCGGGCACCATCACCGAAATCCGCCAGAACGAAGTCGTCGTCGACATCGGTGGCAAATCCGAGGCTCTCGTCCCCGCTTCCGAATTCATCGACATCGGTGAACTCCAGATCGGTTCCACGATCGAGGTCCTCGTCGAGAAGCTCGAGGACAAGAACGGCTCCCCCGTTGTCTCCTTTGACAAGGCCGAGCAGAAGAAGAACTGGGACAACATCCTGACCAGGTTCCCGGAAGGCTCCGTCGCCGCCGGCCGCGTCAAGGCCAAGGTCAAGGGCGGTCTCATCATCTCCATCGGCGTCGATGCGTTCATGCCGGCCTCGCACATCGATGTGCAGCCGCCCAAGAACCTCGACCAGTACGTGGGCCAGACCTACGATTTCAAGGTCCTCAAGATCAACGTCGAGCGCCAGAACGTGGTGCTCTCCCGCCGCGAGCTCATCGAGGAACAGCGCGCCAACAAGCGCCGCAACCTGCTCGAGTCCATCCAGCCCGGCCAGGTCCGCAAGGGCGTCGTGAAGAACATCACCGACTTCGGCGCGTTCATCGACCTCGACGGCATGGACGGCCTGCTCCACATCACCGACATGAGCTGGGGCCGCATCTCGCACCCCTCCGAAATGCTCAAGCAGGGTGAGGAGATCCAGGTCATGATCATCGAGGTCAACCGCGAGAAAGAGCGCGTGTCCCTCGGCCTCAAGCAGACCACCAAGAACCCTTGGGACGAGATCGACCGGAAGTTCCCGGTCGGCGCCAAGGTCCACGGCAAGGTCGTCAATCTCGTGCCCTACGGCGCGTTCGTCGAAATCGAACCCGGCGTCGAAGGCCTCGTGCACATCACCGAGATGTCCTGGACGAAGCGCATCACCAAGCCCTCCGAACTTCTCAAGGTCGGCCAGGAGCTCGATGCGGTGGTCCTCGGCATCCAGAAGGAAGAGCAGAAGATCTCGCTCGGCCTCCGCCAGCTCGAGCCCAACCCCTGGGACATGGTCCGCCACAACTATCCGATCGGCGCTCGTGTCCGCGGCAAGGTCCGCAACATGACCACCTACGGCGCCTTCATCGAACTCGAAGAGGGCATCGACGGCATGGTGCATGTCTCCGACATGAGCTGGACCCGCAAGGTCAACCATCCCTCCGAAGTCCTCAAGAAGGGCGACGAGGTGGATGCCATCGTCCTCGACGTGGATCCGAACCAGCAGCGCATCAGCCTCGGCATGAAGCAGCTGGCCGACGATCCGTGGTCCGACATCGACAGCCACTTCCGCATCGGCGACGTGGTCACCGGCACGGTCACCAAGATCACCTCCTTCGGCGCCTTCGTGGAGCTCAAGGACGGCATCGACGGCCTGGTGCATATCTCGCAGATCAGCGAGGAGCGCATCGAGAAGATCAAGGACGTGCTCAAGCCCGCGCAGCAGGTCACGGCCCGTGTCATCAAGATCGACCGCGACGAGCGCCGTCTCGGTCTCTCGATCAAGGCCGCGAACTACTCCGAGCAGCAGCTCGCCGCCGAGACCTCGGCCTACGAGGCGATGAACCGCAACGCCGGCAGCGACATGATGAACCTGGGCGACATCCTCGATGCCGCCTCGGACAAGAAGGAATAAGCGTCCTTTCATCCGTTAACTTCG
>JBIJDP010000282.1:0-4472 GCA_044344065.1 Opitutaceae bacterium | reverse complement strand
GGAGTAGCGCTGAAAAGCGGATTCGAACTGACGGAAATCATTCGCCATGCGTGAGGCCACGGATCGTTCACGGATCCGTTGAAAGGCCGGCACCGCAATTGCCGCCAACAGGCCGATGATTACCACCACGATCATGATTTCCACCAGCGTGAAGGCAGATGCCGGCCTAAGCCGGGACGATTTGGCAACAAGCGTCCGCACGCAGAAACTGCTCAGGGTGGCCGGGGTAAGCACATGCCATCTCTGCTCCCAAAGGCCGGCGTGAGTCAATCTGGAGATTTCCACTTTCACGCTGCCACTTGAGGTCGGACCCGCAGCCGCCTGACCTATCGTCGTGCCAAGGTCGCAACGGTCGCGTCAGAATTGCGATCACCCGCGGCACTTGACCGGGCGAGACCGCGAAACTAAGCCTTACGGCTGGTCTCCTTGCTACTCGTGAAAGATCCCGCCGCCGCCCCGGTCGTGCTCGCTGCCGCCGCCCATCCTGACGACATCGAGTTCATGATGGCGGGCACCCTGCTGCTCCTTCGGGCCGCCGGCGCAACGCTGCACTTCTGGAATCTCAGTTCGGGCGACTGCGGATCCACCATTGGGCCGCGGGATGAAGTCATTGCCACGCGACGGACCGAGGCCCAGGCGTCGGCCGTGCTCGCCGGGGCCGTGCTCCATCCGCCTCAGTTCGAAGATTTCCGGATATTCTACGACGAGTCCTCGCTCCGGCGCGTGGCTGCGGTGGTGCGGGCTATCCGCCCCAACATCATCCTCACGCACTCGCCGGAGGATTACATGGAGGACCACCAGAATACCGCCCGACTGGTCGCCACCGCGGCTTTCTCCCGCGCTTCGCCGAACTTCCCGACCGATCCGCGTCAGCCAGCCTACTCAGATCCGGTCGCACTTTATCACGCGATGCCCCATGGCCTGCGCGACGCGCTGCGCCGGCCGGTCGTGCCGGATATTTTCGTGAACATCACTCCGGTGCTCGCCCGCAAGCATGCGCTGCTGGCCTGCCACCGCAGCCAGCAGGCCTGGCTCGATGCCACCCAGGGCATGTCCGCCTACCTCGACAGCATGGCTGCCATGACCCGCGAGGTCGGCGTCCAGTCGGGGTGCTATGAGCATGCCGAAGGTTGGCGGCGGCATTCGCACCTGGGTTACGCGGCAGCGGACTTCGATCCGCTCACCGCGTTGCTGCCCGGCCAGACCTGCGCCGCCCGCTTATGAGTCGCCCAATCAGCAAAGTCGACCCCGGCTGGTGGGATTACACCACGCTGGATCCCGCCATCCTCAATGATGCCGCCCGCCTCACCGAGAAGGACCTGCGCCAACTCTGCCGGCCGGGCTTCAAGGTCGTGATGTATGACACCCTCGAGGAATTCTACCTTGCCGAAGCCCTGGAATACATCACGGCCTGGCAGCAGGCTACACCCGACAACCCCGCGGGCATTTGTGGTCCCATCGGCCCGACGGAGCAACTTCCGCTGGTGGCCCGACTCGTCAATACCCTTGGTCTCAAACTTCACCACGCCCACTTTTGGGGTATGGACGAGTGGGTGGAAGACGGTCGGCCGGTACCGCTCAGCCATCCGTTGTCCTTTGCCAAGGCCGACCTCGATCTTTGCTTCCACCGGATTGATCGCCGGCTTGCCATGCCGGCCGCTCATCTGCACTTCCCGACTGGCGATCTCGCCGCCTACAGCCGCAGTTTCGAGACGGTCCGCTGCGTCGTCATGCAGGGCGGGCAGGGCGAGGTGAAGCACTGGGCCTTCAACGATCCGCTCCCGCGCACGGGTCGCCACAGAGCCGCTCCGCCTTCGCCGGCGGAGTATCGCAAGCTGCGCACCCGCATCGTGGATTTGCACCCGATGACCGTGATCCAGAATGCCCGGACTTCCGGCGGCGGCAACGTCTCGCTCGTCCCCACTCAGGCTGCAAGCGTCGGACCGATGGAGACATGGCGGGCGGAGAAAGTCTCGATCTGGCATGCGGGCATTCATGACAACCCGTTCGGCATGCGCCTCACCACCCTGATGATCAGCAAGAAGATTGTTGATACCGCCGTGCCCATGTCGCTCCTCGCCGACCACCCTGAAGTGCAATTCAATTTTTACCGTCCTGCCATCGGCACGGTTGCCGCGGACATGCACTAGGCCGGCTTAGCCAGGGCGGTTTCGTGGGCGAGGTCGGCATCCTGCGCAACAGCATTGCATAGGCCTCGGTCGTGGTCCTCACGCCCGGTCGCGTTTTAGAGATGGGAAGCAATGACTTCCTGCGTTTCCTCGCGAACGATTTCACGGTCGGTCTCTTCTTCGAGCACACGGGAATGCTGCTCATTTCACGGGCAATTAAGATGTCTCCACCGCCCACCCGGCCTCACGGCGAAATATATCCTCTTTACATGTTGAGCCATGCGATGTTGCTGCCTCCATCTTCGCGGAACAAACACAATGCCAGGTATTTCTAAATTAAGGCTGATAATCGCCGGAATCCTGCAACTGCTGGCAATGGCGTCCGGCTATGCAGAGAGTCCCGGACACAAGACCCAATCGGTCTTCTTCCCACCAACCCTCGTAAGGTCTATGCAGGCCAGCGCCGCGGCAAGCACTTGGGGCCAAGCCCAGGCGCAGCGGTGTGTTGAATCCGCCCAACTTTGGCTCGACATGTCGGACGATGAGCTCTGGGCCGCCATGTTCAGCGCCAATATCCAGCGTTCGCATCATGTGCTGTCCAACGGCTCATGCCCTGCCTGCAAGGAGGGAGTGCCCATGAATTCATGGAAGATCGATGCGCTGCGCCGCCCTTGGAAAGTCACTTGTCCACACTGCGAAGAGGTTTTCCCTAAGAATGATTTTGCGGCGTTTTATCGCTCGGGATTGGATCCACACGGGGTCTTCGATCCCGACCGGGCTGACCGTTCGTTGCTCTTTAACCCGGAGCATTCCGGAATCGAAGATGCGCAGCGCCGCTTTGGCGTCGATGACGGCACAGGCTACCATGATGGCACTCATCGGTGGTATTTCATCGGTGCCTACTTGGTGCATGGACAATGGAAACAGATGGTCATGGGGGGCATTCGCACGTTGGCCGCTGCCTATGTCATGACCGGCGACCGGGTCTACGCCCGCAAGGCTGCGATCATGCTTGACCGCGTGGCCGACCTATACCCGACCTTTGATTTCCTGAGCCAGGGGCTGTCCTACGAGCGGGCCGACCCCATCGTGGGCGCAGGCATGGTTACTGTCTGGCACGATGCGTGCCGCGAAAGCATGGAACTGGCGCTGGCCTACGACATGATATTCCCGGCCATGGCTGATGACAGGGAGCTGGTGCAATTTCTCGCCGCAAAGGCCAGTGCGCACCGACTGGAAAATCCCAAGCGCAACTTTGCCGACATTCAGCGCAACATTGAGGACCGGATCCTGCGTCAAGTGCTACGGCAGCCGGACCGGATCCTTAGCAATTTTCCCACCACGGAAGTCACGCTGCTCATCAACAAAACCATCATTGGCTGGCCGGAAAATCGCGGCCAGCTTGAGGAATCCCTGCGGGCCATGCTCGAAAAGGCCACCTCCGTCGATGGCCTGAGCGGTGAAAAGGGGTTGGCGAGCTATGGCGCCTTCGCCCCGCGCACTGTGGCCAGTGTGCTTTCCCTCTTTGATCGGCTGGCGCCGGATTTATTGCCCACCTTGGTCAACCGGGTGCCTACACTGAAGCAGTTGTTCCGCTTTCATGTGGATACTTGGCTGGGTGAAATCTACTACCCGAAGATCGGTGACGCCGGCGCTTTCGGGATGAGGGACCTGGGCTACGCCGGGGCGGGCTTCAGCCAGGCCGGTTATGATCCGGCGCAGGGCGGCATCCCTTTTGTCTCGGACTTCTCCCTCTTCTGGAAACTCTATGAAATCACGTGTGACCCGACTTACGTGAGGCTTCTCTACCGGGCCAACGCCAATGAGCTGACTGACCTTCCTTACGACCTGTTGTCCGCCCATCCCGGGCAATTCCAGCAGGCCGTGGCAGCGGTGATGAGGGACCAGGGCACCACCCTGAGCGTGGCCGCGGTAAACAAGGAAGCCTGGTGTCTGGCCATCCTGCGCAGCGGCACCGGTGCCACCAGCCGCGCGGTGTGGCTGGACTACGATATCGGCGGCAACCATGGCCGCGGCGATGCGATGAATATCGGTCTCTTTGCGCATGGCCTTGAGCTGCTTTCCGGCCGGGGATATCCCCCCGTACAGTTTGGGGGCTGGCATTCACCCCGCGCCAATTGGTACAAGATGACCGCCGCGCACAACACGGTCGTGGTGGACGGGAAAAACCAATTCGCCCGCTTCGGCCAGCCCGAAACCGAACCGCTGCAGATGCAGCTGAATCCCCTGAAGGGTCAGGTGCGCGGCCAGACGACCGCCTGGGCCAACGGAGCTGAGGTGCAACTGATCCGCGCGTCCGGCCCGGCGCTGGTGCAGAGCGCC
>JBIJDP010000281.1:0-4475 GCA_044344065.1 Opitutaceae bacterium | reverse complement strand
ATCTACCTCATCTCGCTGCTGGAGCGGAACGAGAACCTCTTCTACCGCGTGGTGATGGACCACGTCACCGAGATGATGCCGCTGATCTACACGCCCACCGTGGGCCTGGCCTGCCAGCGCTACGCCCTGATCTTCCGCCGGCCGCGCGGCCTGTACATCAGCCTGCGCGACCGCGGCCGGGTGAAGCAGTTGCTGCAGAACTGGCCCCAGGCCGACGTCCGCATGATCGTGGTAACCGACGGCGAACGCATCCTCGGCCTCGGCGACCTCGGGACCAACGGCATGGGCATCCCCGTCGGCAAGCTCTCGCTCTACACCGCCTGCGCCGGCGTGCTGCCCAGCCAGTGCCTGCCCGTCATGCTCGATGTCGGGTCGGACAACACCGCCCTGCGCAATGATCCGCACTACCTCGGCATCAACGCCCCGCGCGAGCGCGGCCCGGCCTACGATGCGTTCGTGGACGAGTTTGTGACCGCGGTGCAGGAAATCTTCCCCCGCGCCTGCATCCAGTTCGAGGACTTCGGCAACGCCAACGCCTTCCGGCTGCTCCACGACTACCAGAACAAAATCTGCACGTTCAACGACGACATCCAGGGCACGGCCGCCGTGGCTCTCGCCGGCATCTTCTCGGCCCTGCGCCTCACGCGCGGCAGCCTGGCCTCGCAACGCTTCCTCTTCCACGGCGCGGGCGAGGCCGGCATTGGCATCGGCGAGCTCATCGTCGAGGCGCTCAAGACCGAGCACGTGAGCGAGGCCGACGCGCGCCGCCAGTGCTGGTACGTCGATTCCAAGGGCCTGGTGGTCCAAAGCCGCACCGACCTCAACGAGCACAAGCGGCGCTTCGCCCAGGACCATCCCGGCGCGACCTCGCTGCAGGCTGCCGTCGAGGCCATCAAGCCCACCATGCTCATCGGCGTCTCGGGCACGCCCGGGTCCTTCGACGAGAACATCGTGCGCACCATGGGAAAACTGAATCCGTGGCCGGTGATCTTCGCCCTCTCCAATCCCACCTCCCGCGCCGAGTGCACGGCGGAGCAGGCCTACAAGTGGACCGACGGCCGCGCCGTCTATGCCAGCGGCAGTCCGTTCCCGGACTACGAGTTCCAGGGCCGGGTGCTCAAGCCCGGGCAGTGCAACAACTCCTACATCTTCCCCGGCGTCGGCCTCGGCCTCATTGTCAGCCAGTCCCGCCGCGTCACCAACGAGATGTTCTTCGTCGCGGCCAACGTCCTCGCGAGCCTCGTCACCGAGCAGGATCTCGCCGCCGGCCGGGTCTTCCCCGACCTGCAGCGCATCCGCAAGGTCTCCGCGTCCATCGCCTGCGCCGTGGCCAAGGTCGCCTTCCACCGCGGCCTCACCCAGATGCTCTGCCCCGAAGACCTGCCCGCCTACGTCCACGCCCAGATGTACGACCCGACGTATCCCGACTACGTCTGAGGGACCTGGGAGCGCGGGCGGCCCGCCCGCAATTTCAATCCGGTTAAAACGCTAATCCTCGCTAATCCACCGCTAATCCCTGAATCCGTAGTCTGGAGCCCCGTTCCCCATTAGCGAAGATCAGCGCAGATTAGCGTTCCCCCAAGTCCGTACTTCGGCGTTTCAACCCCACCCACTCGCTCACGCTCGTAGCCACGCAGCCGCCAGTTTGCACTTCAGCGTTAAGCGTTAAAAGTTAAGCGTTAAACGTTCAGCCCTCAGCCTTCGCGCCCAACCGCTCCCTCACCGCCGCAATCGCCGTCTCCATCCGCTGCGGCCAATCCCCGCGGATCTCCACGCACGGCAACCCGCGGCTCGCCAGCGTCTCCCGCCACAGCCGCCGGCACATCGCGCGCCCGGCCTCGTCGGGAAAGCAGCGCTGCGGATCCGGCACAAAGGGCTGGTCCGTGTCGCAGAACAGATAGAGCGCATACTCCCGGCAGCGCCGCTCCGCCTCGGTCCGCACCCACTCCGGACACGCCCCGGGAAAGAGCAGGTCCGCCCACAGCACATTGGTCAGCAGATCCGTGTCGCAGAACAGCGCCCGCCGCGCCCGGGCCGCCGCGGCGTCCTCGCCGGCGATCTGTCCGCGCGCGATCGCATCGAGGTCTTCCGCCACGATCCGGCCGGCGTGCTCGTCCCAGAAATCCCGCACCCGCTCCGGCGCCCACGGCTCGCCGAAATGCGCCGCGAGCTGCTGCGCGAGCACGGTCTTGCCCGTCGATTCGGGACCAAAAATAACAAATCGAAGCGGTTGGGTCATGGCTTCAATCCGGTTATTTCACAGGAGGGCACAGAGTAACGCAGAGCCGGAAACCCAAACCTCCGCTTCCTCTGCTCCCTCCTGAAAAAATCATTTCCGACGTATCGGTTTATTGGCGTCACTTCGTCTCCTTCGCGGTTTCAATTGGATCGTCGGCTCCTGATTTCTTCCAGGACTTCAGCCATTCGAAGTGCCCGCCCACCGCCAGCACGAAGAACAGCGCGTAAAGCACCGCGAACCAGTAAAGCCCCGCCACCCAGTACACCGCGATGGCCGCCAGATCCACGATCATCCAGCCGATCCAGTTCTCCAGTTTCTTCTGCGCCTGCAGCCATTGCGACAGGATGCTGAACGACGCGATGAACGCGTCGCGGTAGGGCATGGCCGCATCCGTGTACGTGCTCAGATACCAGCCCCAGCCCAGCGCGCCCGCCAGTCCGGCGACCACGCAGCCGGCGATCCCCCACGGCTTGAGCCGCGTCACGGGCAACACCTTGCGGTTGCGCCCCGGTTGCGCCCAGTGCCACCAGCCGTAGGCGAGCACGATGAAGAAGAAGCCCTGCAGCTTCATGTCGGCGTACAGCCGCGCCTGGTAGAACACGACGCCCGACAGCGTCACCTGCACAAGTCCCACCGGGAAATTCCACAGGCTCTGCCGGATCGTCAGCCCGACGCCCAGCAGGCCGAGCACCGTCGCCACCTGCTCGATCCACGACGCCCCGGTGATGCCGGCCCAGATGCTGTGCAGAATTTCGTTCACGGCGGGTTATTGGGAATCCGCGACAAACGCCTCCAGCGCCTCGCGGGTGACGGCATGACGCGCCGCGCACCGCGGACACCTGATCTCCACGTTCGGCTCCCCGCCGAATAGTCCGTCGGCATCCTGCCGCATCACGGGCGCCAGCACCTCCAGCATGCGCCGGTGGTTGCACCCGCAATGCCAGCGGCAGAGGCGCTTTTCCAGCGGCGCCACGGTCTCGGTCCTGTCCAGCGCCCGCACCTGCTCGACGTCCAGCGCCCTGAACCATGCCAGATCACAGTCGGGGTGCTCGGTCAGGAGCGCAAACTCCTCCTCCCCGAGTTGGAAATACCGCGCCCCGCGCTGCTCGCTCTGCGCGTAGAGCCGCTCCGCCCCGGCGATGGGATCGGCCCCGCGGAAATGCACGACGCTCCGGCGCGGCGGCTGCGTACCCCGTACGACATCGGCGTAGAAGAGGTTCTCGGGCAGGACCTTCACGTTTTCCGCAAACACTCGGCCGGTCACCGCCCCCGTCGAGTTGTCGCCGGCGAGGAAGAGATTCACCCGCGGATCCTGGCAGTTGATGGTCCACGCCGTGAGCTCGTTCCACGGCCGCGAGGCCTGGTGCAGCACGAAGGCCGCCAGCGCGCGCTTGAACATCGCGTCGTGCGCCGGCTCCACGTGCAGGTTCTGGTCCGCCAGGTGCAGGTAGTAGTCCACGAACAGTTCGCCCAGGTCGGCCCGGGCGAGGAGCGCGTTGCGGTGGCGCACAAAACTGGTGCGCACCTCCAGCCCGGACGCGGCGGGATCAACGGGTGTGGACTCGGACATGGGGCCAAGGGAGCCACGTCCGCCCGTAATCTCAAGTCCGCAGGCAAAAGATCCCGGTAGGGGCGCAACTTGACTGCGCCCGTTGGGCATTCGTTCACGGGCACAGACGACCGATCCCAGGCTTTAGCCGCAAAAAGGCACAAATATCCAAATGCGTAGGACACCCTCCATGCGCCTATAGGCGCGCGGGAGATCCCAGCCAACAGATTGAAATTTTGCGCCTCTTTGCGGCCACTCCCTCCGACCCGGTCTCCAATCTCCGAACTTCGATCTCCCACGCGCCCGTCCCGGGCGCGTCCCCTCGCTTGCAACTTCCTGGCGCGATCGTACGCTCCTGCGCATGCATGCCAGGATTCCACACCTGCTGGTCGGGCTGCTCGCTGCGACACCCACGGGCGCCAATCCCGCCGCCATGAACCCCGAGGTGGAGACCATGATTGAGGGGCAGATCGTCGCCCGCGGCCTCACCCACAAGCCCACGCTCACGGCCATGCGCGCCGTGCCGCGCCACCGCTTCGTGCCCGACGACGTCAAAAAGGAGGCCTACGCGGACCACCCCCTGCCCATCGGCCACGGTCAGACCATTTCCCAGCCCTTCATCGTGGCCTTCATGACCGAGGCCGCGGAGATCAAGCCCGGCCTCAAGGTCATCGAAATCGGCACCGG
>JBIJDP010000278.1:0-4501 GCA_044344065.1 Opitutaceae bacterium | reverse complement strand
GCGGGCACTGAGCGGTCGCCTGGCATCGTCCAAGCCATCCTCCGCATGGGCATGGCGGATCAGGTAAAGTTTCATCCCTGGCGAGGTCTTCATTTCAGGCGAGGTAGAGTATCCCCGGTCGGATCATTTCCGCCAAGGTCATGCCGGCGAATCCGGTGGCTTCCATGCGCATGCCGGCCCAGCAGCGGAGACCGTGCCGCGCCACCGGCCGGCCGGTATCGGTTGCCATGACACCGAGGCGGCGGGTGTATTCCGGGGTGGCGACGAGGCGGCGCAGGTCGTTGAGGGCGGATGCAAGATGCGGGGACCGATCACCCTGATTCGCGGCGAACAGCAGCGTCTGCACCATGCCGATGCTCTTGGCGTTGTCCCAGATATCCTGAACGGGCCACCAGGTGTTGCCGTCCAAGGCCGCGAGCAGCCCGGCGCGGCCGTGGACGCGATGATGCAAGGCACGGGATAACCGGGCCCGAAAATCCGGATCCTTGGCGTGGTGCCAGGTGGTGATGAAGCCTTCGTCGTAGTACCACTGGTCGCCGAAATGCAGACGCTCCAGCACGAAGGGCTGGCGGTTGTGTACCAGCCAGTGCGGGGCGCGGCCGAGCATGCGTCCGTCCGTGCGCCAATCCTTGAGCAGGAAACCGATGGCCCGTGTCGCAATATCCAGGTAGCGCGCTTCGCCGGTCACACGGTGGGTGAGGGAGAAGGCGGCCGCCTCGATGGCGGTGGCGCAGGAATATATTGCAGTATAGGGCGGCCAGAAACCGTCGGGGAAACCGCCGGAGGGCTGCTGAAACTGCGACGCCCAATCATCGCAAAACCGGCGCAGGGCGGCGAGGTAGCGTTTTTGCCGGGCACCGGTGGCGGAGGCCGTGGCGATGGCGAGCGTGGAGACCACCGAGCCGATGTCCGAGAGCGGCTGCCTTGTTCCGGCCATGATGGCCGCCACCTCGCGGCGGGGCATTGCATGGGTGGGCCGGCCGCGCAAGGAAGCAGTCCAGGCACCGTTCGGCAGTTGTTCATCCACGAAGACATCAAGTGCCTTGATCGCGGCCTGCCAGTATTCCCGGCGCCCGAGCAGTTGGTGACCAGCCAGCAGGGCCCGCACCGGCATCGAGGCCGTGTACCAGTAGCCTCCGCTTGGATTGTAGGTGTCGCCGAGGAAACCGCCGGGCTGGCGGTGGGCGAGCAGCCAGTCGCAGATGCGGCCGAGTTCCCGGGCGGGATCCGGCACGCGTCCGCGGTGCAGGATGCGGCGGGCGGGCATGACGGCGGGCGGGGCGGTGCGGAAGACCGGGCGCAAGGTCACGGCCCGGGGACCGCGCACCTCGATGGCATTGACGAGGAATTCCCGGCCGGTTTGCGGGGTGAATTTCAGGCTCAGCTGGTTGCGGCGGGCCCGGGCACGGAAGGTGTGCCGCACTGTCCGACCGATCGGCATCCGCACTGCGGGGAGCACGCAGGTGCCGTTGACGGCGACGGCATAGGGACCGATGTCCGCGTCGCGTGTGAAAGCGGTGAGCGTCACCTTATAGTCACCGTCGGGCAGGCCTAGGCACAGCGTCGCCGGTGCGGAACCATGCACATAACCTTCAAGGCGGGCGTCACGGATGTTGAGGCCGGCGCCTTCATTCACCGGGTCCAGCCAGCAGTAGCAGGGGCTCGTGTAGAGCCGCGAAAGGAGGACGTAGCCGGGATGACGGCGCTGATAGACATTGCCGAATTGCAGGGCGAGGATGCGGCGCATGCGGGCCTCAGTTTTTCTGGTGGCGCACGCGCCGGCCACCGAAGGCGTCAATGGCCCGGTAGCCGGGGGTGTATTCGCCGCTGTGCGGCGTGCCGGCCGGGATATGGCATTCGTCGCCGGGCTTCATGACCACCCGGCGGTCACCGATCATGCCGGTGAACGTGCCGGCGAGCACCACGGCGTACTCGTCATAGTCATGCGTGTGCATTTCACTCCGGCCGCCTTTCTCGCACTGCCAGAGCACCATCTGTGAACCGTCGCGGCCTTCGAAAACAAAGCCCTCGAGGCCACTGGAGGGGCTGGGTTGCTGCACCGCGTTGGCGGGGTGGCGCATGAATGCAGGGAATTCCTTCATGGGAGCAGTGACGGCGAACCGGCCGTCGGATTTGGGAGAACGCCCGGAGCCAAGCGGTTATCCGCGTGCGACCCAAGCAATTCCTTTGACTGCCGCCAATTGCGGTATCGACCGGGGCGGGGACTTTGCCATGGTCGCTCATCGCCCAAGGCAAATGAACACCCTCAAACACAGGTGGAGGCCCCGGTCGCT
This sequence comes from Opitutaceae bacterium, assembly GCA_044344065.1. Taxonomy (GTDB): domain Bacteria; phylum Verrucomicrobiota; class Verrucomicrobiia; order Opitutales; family Opitutaceae; genus UBA2377. The sequence continues at coordinate 2,207 of JBIJDP010000278.1, read as the reverse complement.
CGGTGTGGCCATTTTGGTTCTGGGGCTATCGATGGTGTTTGTGCCGCCGATGCCAGCCGAAGGCACTGCGGCAGGGCGGATCGCGGCGGGGGAATCCCTGGAAAGCCTGACCGTGGACAAAACGGTTTACCGCGATGTCGTCATCAAATCCGTCACGGCGCGGACGGTCATGTTCACGCACCGGGGCGGACTTGCCTCGATCAAATTGCGCGAGCTGTCGCCGGAGTGGCAGGAGCGATTCGGTTACGATCCGGCGGCGGAACAGGCGAGTGACGAGGCCTTGAAACGCGCGCAGGCGGAGCGCCAGGCCAGGCTCGCCGCGGCGGCGCAGGCGGGCAAGGCGGCGCAGGCCAGGGAGGCCGCCTCCCGCTTCGAGCGGGTATTGCAGGCGTGCGGCCAGCCGGTCACACCGCTGGTGGAGGTGGATCTCCGGCCGAGGTTTCGCGAGTTGGAATTGCACGCCAAGAATCAGGGCCGGCGGCCGAGTTGCGCGATCTTTGCGGTGGTCAGCGCCATCGAATTCATCAACGCGGAAAACACCGGGAAGCCGGAGAAATTGTCCGAAGAGTATCTCATTTGGGCCACCCGCAAGTCGGTCCAGCGTCCGGATCAGTCGGAGGCGGCGATGACCGGCGACGATGCTGATGCGGGCTTTGCATTGACGGAAGTCGTCATGGCATTGCGCAGCTATGGCATTCCCCCCGAGCGCGACATGCCCAACACCATGGGCCAGGCGCTTGACTCCATCGCGGAACCGACGCCCGAGATCATCGCGGCGGCGCGGTCCCGCACCCAGGGTTCGGTGTACCAGGTGCCGGGTCGGGACAATGCCACGGTGCTGAACAATGTCGTCCATGCGCTCAATGCCGGCCTCCCCGTGGCCATCGGGACCGCCTGGCCGCGCTTTTTCAACATGCGCGCCGCGTTGCTCAATTCGCAGGAGCCCAGTTACAGTCATGCCGTCACCTTGGTCGGCTACCGTTGCCCCACCGGACGGATCGAGGACGCGACTTTCATCTTCAAGAATTCCTGGGGCGCCGACTGGGGCGCAAATGGCTATGGGTACGCCAGCTACAGCTACCTCCTGAAGCACCTCCACACCGCCATTTTGCTCGAACTACGGACTGGTTAGCATGACGGGGTCAGGTTTCTACTATTTAATTTATTGGGTCCAATCCGATAACCTGACAATTAACCTGACCATATTTAACTATTTGTTGGAGATGTAATACCGTGACTGAGGGCCATAATGTGTTCGCTGCCGAGCCAAAGAAGGAAACCCGGCGTATGCGGCTCACGGCGCTGGCCGGTTTCGCCCTCAGTGCGGGCTATGCCATCCACGGGCGGTGGCAGTTGCCCGAGTTGTGCTGGAGCTTCTGGGTTTCGGGGCTCGGATGCTGCTGGGTCTTCGTACTCGTGGGCGGCCTCCGCTGCATGCTGCAGCCCGTGGCGGGTTTACCTGCCGCTGTGAGGCTGTGGCCGGTATTCGCCACTTCGCCGGCGTCGGCCGGGCGCGCCCTCATCGCCGTGGCCGGTGCGGCGATTGGCGTGGCGCTGTTCCATGCCTACACCTGGTTGTTCGGATTTTACGGACTATTCCTGTCTGTCTTCACCGAGATGGAACCGAAAGAAATGTTCGGCCGCAATGGATTCATCAATTCGGATTTCTATACACCTGTCGTCTATCTACTGGAGCGCTACTGGCCGATGGCACTTGGTACGGTCGTCGCTGAAATCCTGCCCGCCCTGACATTATCTCCGTGGCGCGCCCAGTTTCTGCCCTTTTCACGGCAATTGGTACCCATCCATGTGATGGTACTCGGCATGCCCTTCGCTGCGTTGTTTTTCTGGTGGGTGGCGGGAGGGCACTACCAGACACCCACGGTGGTGCTCGTCCTCGCGTTGTTTTACTTCTTCCCCCGCCGCGAAGCTGTTGCGCAACGAGGTCATGTCTCCTCCAGCTGATCATTGGCCAAAAATCCACGCGACCATGGTGCGTGCATTTGGAGCCGATGGGATTTCTGTCCATTACCAGGAAATTGGACGCGTGATTTGAGCATCGCGGAATAGTTCAACCATTGGGATTAGCCGCGCGTCCTGAAGTCGACTTTCAGTAAATCCTGATGATACCAATCGCCGTTAGCTAATACACTTTAGGTTGGCGCGCCAGAGTTTACCTGATCGGCGAGCCAGGTGTGGATGAGGGA
>JBIJDP010000279.1:0-4501 GCA_044344065.1 Opitutaceae bacterium | reverse complement strand
TACCGCCGAAAGGCTTGTGGGTTCGACCCCCACCCCGGGCACCAAACCTGCGCGTGGGCGCGCTGATCTGCATCCCTTCGATGGCAGATAAACTCCGCGGATTAGGCGGGGTCTGATCCGGACGGGAGAGACTGGAAGACAATCAAGCGCGCCGATTCTTTCGGTGCAGCGCCGCGAAACCGAGCAGGGCCAAACCCAGCAACGTCGTGGTGTTGCCACCGTCCGGGACGTTGTTGGTGGACGTCACCTCCAACGTGCCGATGAGCCGGCTGTCGTAGTCGTAATTGCCGCTGGTGATCGAAAAACCAAACGTGTAGCCGCTCGCCACCGTCATGGTCGCGTCACCGCTGGTATTCCACCCGAGGACGATGCTGTGATAGCCGAACTGATCATTGTAGAACGCGACCGCGGTCTGGTTCGCCATGCACCAGGCAGCAAAGGCATTATCAACCCAGTGGAATGACAGTTCGTCATTGCCGGTCGCAGTCGTGTAGAAAGTGAAAGTATTCCCAAAACCCGCGCCGCCATTGCCATAATAGCCATAGTCCCAGCCAAACGTGACGGTCGAGGCATCACCGGACGAGGGCGTAATGGTCTGGGAGTTAAGCGGCAACCAACCGGCATTGAAGAAGGCGGTGGACCAATTTTGCGGTGCATAATCGCCTTCGAACAGGACCGATCCGCCAATGGCTGTGCTGCAGAGCCCGGCCAAGAGAACCGTGCCGATCGCGAATGATTTCCTGAGTATTGAGATATTCATGGAGGTCGAAGGTTAGGCTAAATTCAGACGATATCGTGCAGACTTCCTCATACTCTAGCATCAGCCATTCCAGTTAACCCGGTTATATGCCTCTGAATCCCATTCCACTTGTTGTACTTAAGTTAGGGGTTTCATTTTTCATGTTAAGAATTCCTTATTCAGCGCCATTCTTAAAAAACGTCAGATAAGCCGACACTCATCTGCCTGTTACCGATCCGGTACCAATATCCGTCCAACCGCCCCAAGACCAACTCAGCGATAGACCCCGTGCTCCTTCAACAAACGGATCAGCAGTGAATAGTTCGCCAGGCTGACCGTGGGCGGGACGGAATGATCGATGTGGTAGATGTAACCACCGTGATGCATCGCGGCGTCCAATTTTGAAACGACCTCATGGCGGATCTGCTCCTCGTTGCCGCCGGCGATGACGTCGGCATTGATGTTGCCCATCATGGTGATCCGGTCACCCCACTGCGGCTTCAGTTGGCGGACATCGTTGCCGGCCCTGGCCTCCAGCGGCTGGATGACATCAAAGCCCGCCTCCACGACCAGCGGCATGAACTCACGCACGTCCCCATCGCAGTGCAGCATGAAGAGCAGGCCGTGCTCATCGCAGAACTGCCGGTAGGCGCGGTGCAGCGGCAGGACCAGTTCGCGGTAGACCGCCGGCGGCAGCAGCATGCCGTTCTTGAAGCACAGGTCGGCAAAGAACCACAGGGCGTCGAAGCGCAGGCCCTGCTCATCAATCAGCCAACGCAGATGCCGGAGGCTGTAGTCCATGAACCGGTGCATGGCGCGACTGACTTCCTGTGGATGGGAGAGAAAGGCCATGAGCCCCTCCTCGAAACCCAGCAGATATTCGATCACGAACCAGGCGGGCTCCATGGGCGACACGGCGGTGAAGTCACCGGCCTCCTTGCACTGCCGGTGCTCCTGCAACTGCACTTGGTCAAGGACGCGGTGGTCCAGCCCGGCATATTGCTCCATGTAGGCGGCCAGATGCGTCACATCCGGGACACCATAGGCCAGATTCACCGGTGTCGCCGTGGCCTGTTTCCAACTCTGCACGGTCCGCCCCCATTCATCAACCTGCACCACCGTGTCGGCGTCGCCGCCGGTCGTCCGCCGCGGGCGACGCGGCGAGAGGTCCGGGCCATAGATGCCCATGCGATCCAGGTCGAAAAGCTCGTGAAGGTTGCATGAGCGCGGCAGCCCCTCGCGTTCCCATCGCTCCACCGTTTCCGGCCAAAAGCAGATTTCAGTCAGGGGAATGCGCGGCACCGGGCGGCGCCGGATGGTATCAACGATCAATTCCCGCGAAGCCATGGCTCCGATTCAAGGCCGGGAGCGCACTGGAGCAATGCCAATGATGCCCGGATAAACCACTCGGGATATTCGTCACCAGAAACTTGGCGCATGGTGCCGACCAAATTCCGGATCGAGTTTTCCTCATCACCCCAGGCGGGACGTCCGTCCGTCCCCATGAACTTGCTGCACATCAGGTGGGTCTGTGTAAGTAAATCTTACGCTTTCAATAAGATAGGTGAATTGCGTCTCCACACCGGCAGGAATTATAACCGCGCATTCATCTGTCGTTTAACGACATAAGATTCCTCCCGCCCTGTGTCATAAGTATGGCACGCATACGGCTAATGTCATGGCTCCTCCACAACTACCACATCATGAAATATTACGGCATACGTGCACTTCTGGCCATCACCGCATTGGGTTTCGTTACCGCGGCGCAGGCGCTCACCATTGATTACTCGGTCGCCGGTTGGGGCCCGGTTACCCTGGCGAACAATAACACGCCCGGCGACACGGTCTCGCTGCAGGATTATTCCAGCCTGCTGAACCTTGCCGCCAACACGCCGACGGTCGCGCAGATCAACACCCTGGTCTTTGATGTGAACTTCACCGATCCGGCCGGCTCGTTCCCGCTAAACTTCAATCGCAGCATGACGGTCAACCTGGTGGTCGGCGGGATTGTCCAGAGCGGCTTGTTCGATTCGTGGTACAACTATTATCCGTACGATGCGGTCGTGATGAATCCCGGCTCCACCCTCACCTTCGACCTCGGCGCCAATGGCATGGTCTATGTGACGCCGCTCGCGGTTGAATTGATTGGCACGAACATCGACCAGTATACCGCCCCCGTGAACGCAACGTTCCTGTGGACCCCGGCGTCGGTGCCCGATGGCGGCGCCACGCTGCTGCTGCTGGGTACCGCCCTGCTGGGCCTGGCCGCTTTCCGCCGGAAATTCGGCGCGAGCTGATTTTCGTAAAATGCAGTGACGGAGGATTCCCCAAGTAAGGCGGGCTCCTCCTTCGCCTGCGGCTGGCGTCAGTTCAGGTCGCGGTCCTTCCAATATTTCGTGCCTTGCAGGGTGGCCTGGAGGGCGAGGCCGTTCTTGGTGATCTGGAAGACCTCGACTCCTTCGGCGAGATTGCCCGCGCCTGCAGCCGAGCCACCCTTCTCCCCGGACTTGGCAGCGGCATCAGCCTGGGCACTGAAATCCCAGCCCTTGTCGATGAAGCTCTTCAGCTTGGCCTTGTCGTAAAACACGAAGACGCCGCGAAAATCCTTCACGCCCAGCCCGAGCCCGAGGCCGGCGGAGCCCATCTTCATGTAGGTCTCGGTGTCGCTGATCATTCCCTTCTCCACCACGATCCCATGGCCGCCGGCGAAGCTGGCGATGACGAGGTTCACGCCCACGTTGGAAAACACGGCGTAGCCGACCGACTTCCTGATCTTGGCCTTGGCACTGGGCTGCAGTTCATAGAGTTCGGCCAGCACCTCTTCGTGCATCTTCTGAATCGAGGTCCGCTGCTCGTCGGGGCTCTGTTTTTTCCGCGCCTGGGCGACCGGGCCGCTGCACACGAACGCGACCAGGGCCAAGGCGGGGAGGAAGAATCGGGAGGGGAAATTCATGGATAAGCGGATAGTCCGACGTTGGGGGTTGAAGCCTCCGCAGCGTACGTGCCTGCGATGGGCAGGCCAGAAGGAAAAATCGGCCGAGACCGACCGGGCCTCACATCTCTTGCGGGCGCCGGCGGGTCCGCACATGGGAGTCAACCGCCGTGCGCGGCTGCATCTGCCGTGCGCGCAGCCGCTGCCAAGCCAAGCCGGGCGCCAGATCCGCGCGTTTGTCATGCTTCATCGCCCATTGCGGAACATGGAATGACGGAATGCTGTTGGCCGCCATGGCCAGTCTCTCGCTTGCGGTCTGCGTCCCGGCGGGAGGCGTAACGAACTTCATCGCTGCCTGACCAGTTTTGTTTTTCATGGCTGTCCCTGGTTGAGCTGATCCAAGTGTAGCACTTTCCCGGAGAAATACTCTGCATATCTTGTCCCGCCCGTGATTCGTTGCGGCCACGCCGCGGATTTCTCCCGCCAGACGAGCATCCTGCCATCGAATGCGCGCCGCCATAACAGCCTGGGACAACGCCCTCGGTGTCATGCACATCTCTTATGGCAATGACACTGCTTTGGGTAGCGCCCGACCTCCGGGCGGGCGGTTCGGCGTGCGTCCGCCCATCGCGGCCCGTCCGGAGGCCGGGCCCTACCCAAGGAACGAACATCAAGTCGCTTTCCTCGTAAGATGTTTCCGGTCATTTGACTTATGATTAACAACGAGGGGCCGCCTCGGGCTGTAATGGGGTGGACTGCTGCTCCGATACGACATCAGTTGGCAATAAATGATGGCATTTTCCCCCAAACAGTTGATATTATAAGGGTCG
>JBIJDP010000277.1:0-4505 GCA_044344065.1 Opitutaceae bacterium | reverse complement strand
GATTACGAGAAAGAGAACGATCAAATTCAGCGTGGGAATCCAACGGCGGGGTTCGGACCTGTCCTCCGTAGGCTCGGCGAAGGGGGAGACCCCGCCCTGCCACTGTTCACGCCGTCACCGAATCGAGTGAGCACCCATCCGCCTCGGGTGTCTCGCAGTTCGGCCGGGCGATGACGCCGGGATACGGCTCCACGGCAAACTCACGGTCGGGTGCGGTCATCAGGTGGCGATCGCACACTGCGAACAGCTCGGCACGCGTGGCCGTGCGACGCATATCGTGCAGGAAGGCCCCGTCGGCATCGACGCCCTGGCCCACGAAATTGAGATACTTCTTCATCTTGTTCACATGGGCGCGCTCGGGGATGGTCTCGGTGCGGGTCGCCTCGAACAGGTGCTCCACGTAGCCGCGGACGTCGGCCAGGGTGATGCGGGTGACGGTCCCGCCACCGAGGAGTTCGCGGCACTGATGAAAGATCCAGGGGTTGCGGATGGCGTGCCGGCCGATCATCACGCCGGCCGCACCGGTGGACGCGAGCACGCTGGCGGCCTTCGCGGCGGAAGTGATGTTGCCATTGGCGAGGACGGGGCAGCGGACACGGGTGACGGCATGGGCGATGCATTCGTAGCGTACCTCGCTGCGATACATTTCCTTCACTGTGCGGCCATGGACGCTGAGCAGGTCCACCTTGTGCCGGTCCACCAGTTCAAGGATGCGGTCGAAGTGCGCGGTGTCCTCGAACCCCAGCCGCATCTTGACGGTGAGCAGGCCCGGGACGGCGGCGCGGAGCGCGCCGAGGATCTCGTCGATGCGTGCCGGATCGCGGAGCAGGCCGCCGCCGACGTTCTTCTTGTAAACCTTGGGCGCGGGGCAGCCGAGGTTGAGATCAATGCCGGCGACGGGCAAGGCGAGCAGTGCCTTGACGGTGCGGTTGAGGTGAAGGATGTCCTCGCCGATGAGCTGGGCGAAGACGGGGCGGCCCGTGGTGTTTTCCGCGATGGAGCGCACGATGTGCTTCTCCGGACGGGACTGGGAATGGACGCGGAAGAACTCCGTGAAGAAATAGTCGGGCGCGCCGTAGTGCGCGATGACCCGCATGAAGGCGAGGTCCGTGACGTCCTGCATGGGCGCCAGGGCGGTCAACGGCAGGCCGGGATGGTGACCGGCAGGCAGGGAGACGTTCGGGAGGTTCAGGCGGATTCCTCCCCGCCGGTCTCATCCGCCTGCTGCTTCAGCACCCGCTCTAGGATTTCGGTCATGTCCTCGGTGCCGTCGAGCACGGTGGTCGCGACATAGATCGGGCGCTTTTGCTGCAGGGCGAGCACGATGGAATCGCTGGGCCGGGCGTCGATCTCGATGATCTTTTTGCCGAGTTCGTTCTCCATGCGCAGCAATATGCGGGCGTAGAACGTGCCCTCGCGGGCATCGTTGATCACGATATGATCGAGCCGCGCATCTAGGCCGGTCAGAATGCTCCCGATCAGGTCATGGGTGAGGGGACGTTCCTTCTTCACCCCGTCGATGGTCATGCGGATCGAGTTGCCGACCGAGTGATCGACATAGATGACGAAGGTCTTGGACTCGGGACCGAGGAACACGGCGCAGCCGTTGGCGGTGGGCATGACGCCTTTGACGGTGACGAGCTGGGTGTCCTTGGACATGGGGGCAGTCTATGCAGTCGGGCTTCTGACGCAAGCAGCCGGCTCAGTCGAAACCGTAGAGGCTGATGCCCCAGGATCGGGCCTGCGCGAGCACGGCGGGCTTGTCGATGATGAGGACGCGCCCGCTTTCGAGGGCCGACGCCGCCAGCCCGGCCGTGCGCATGGTCTCGAGGGTGCGCAAGCCGAAGCAGGGGACATCGAAGCGAAAATCCTGCCGGGCCTTGACGGTTTTCACGAAGAGGGCGCCATCGGTCTTGAAGGCGCCGGCGCGCCGCAGCATCTCATCGGTGCCCTCGAAGGCCTCGACGGCGAGCACGGTGCCCTTGCGCACAACGCAGCCCTGGCCGATGTCGAGGCGGGCGCATTCCCGCGCGATGCCGACTCCGTGATCCAGATAGTCCTTTTCTATGGGAAAACTGCGTCCGGTCATGCAGCCGGCGGTGGCCAGGTGATCATCGAGATAGGAACGGGCATCGAGGAGGGTGACGCCGATCGCCTCGATCTCCTTGGCGATGGCGCCAAAGATGGTCTCGGCGTTGCGACGCTTCAGGCCGAGTAAAATACGGGTGGCCTTCAGGTCGGGGTGCAGGCCCTTGAAGAGGCGGCGGGGCGTGATCTGACCGGCCATCAGGGCATAGCCGGCATCGAAGTCACGCAGGGCCTTGAGCATGTGCCCGAGTTGACCCACCAGCAGAATGCGGCGCTCGGCGGCGGGGACCAGTTCGACCAACTCGGCGCGCGTTTCCTCCTCAAAACCGATGAGACGCAGGGGAATGCCGGCCCTGCGCAGCGCCTGGGCGACCAGCAGCGGGTAGTCGCCCTGGCCGGCGATCAGGGCGACCGGACGGCGCGGATCGTAACCGGCGGGCAGGAAGGCGGACAGGGTGGGCACGGGATGGAGGGTGGAGACAGCTCCGGCGGGATTGAAGCCGGAAATGAGGGTGATTCAGGGGCCCCTGCAAATTCCGCCAAGGTAGGCCAGTGCGCTTGCGCGCGCCCTAACCGCGGCCGCTAGCGGGCTGTCCTACGGATCAAGGGCAGGCCACCCGTTGGGCGGCGCTGTTGCCGATGTTGTCGTAGGCGATGATTTCGATGGAGGACGCCGCGGCGGCGCGGTCGGCGGGCAAATCGAGCGTGAAGGATTCGGCGCGTCCATCGAGGATTCCGTCATCGGGCTGCTCGACGGTTTCGCGCACGCCGTTGTTCAGGGCAAACTCCACGCCGGCTATGCGGGAGAATTCATCACGGGCCGGCACCCGGATGCGGAGGCGGCCGGAGTCACGCGTGACCTTGACGTCGCCAAGCACGGGCGGCGTGCGGTCAATCAACAGGTCATCGGCTTCAAATGCCGCCGTGAGGCAGTCCTTTTCCGTGCGGGGCGCGGTCTCACGCACGACCAGACGGGTTTGGTAAACGCCCTCGGGTAAATGTGAAATGTCGAATTGCAGATAGTTCTCGCGCGAGGCGACGGCCAGATCGGTCCAGGTCTCCGTGCCGCGGAGGCGCAGCGAAAAGGTGCCGACGAGATTGTCGTCATCCGGGTCGGTGACCGTCCAAAACGCCACCTGGGCACCGGGCAGCGGCACAATCTGGCTGGTGAGCAGCGGATTCCGGCGCTTGTCGTCGTCGCGGCTGGCCGGCTGGAGCACCTGACCCAGCGTGGCGATGACCGGCATCGGCGCCTCCGGTGCGGGCACGAGCCCGTAATTGGGGGCGAGGAGCCGGAATTCCTGCAACTGCGGCCGCCGGTTCTGCCGAAGAAAGTGCAGCTCGGCCTTGTCGATTTCGAAATTCCCGGCAGTGGCCGTGAGCCGGGCCTGCACGTGCCGTCCGCGCAGGTCGGGTACCCGCCAGCCCCCTTCCTCCGCCACGGCCTGCTGCCAGGGGGACCACCCTTCGGTTTCATCACTGCCAAAACTGGTGCGCAGTTCGACGGTGACCGCCCCGGCCTTGGCCTGCGTGCCGGCTCCGAAGCGGATCAATCCCAACTGGGCCGGAGCCCCCAGATCGATGCGACGGGTCTCCGCGGAGCGCGGACCGGGCGCATCGAAATCAACGAGAAAAAGCGCGGCCGGATTGTTCGCGATCGCATGGAAGGCTCCGGGCTGATTCGCGACGGGCACGAGACCGTTCAGCTGCACGGACGTGACGCCGGGGAAGGTCAGGCTGCGCTGGTTGGCGGGATCATAGCCCAACAGTTCGCCCTGCTCGCCGCCGGCGATGAGGACGAGGTTGCCGTGCCGCGCGAGCCGGTAGAACGCCACATTGCCGCGGGTCGCCACGGTTTCGGGGAAGCCGCCGTCGGGAAACCAGAGCAACTGGCTGCGGCCGGCAAAACGCTCGGGCCGGGCGGGTTCGTCCGTGAAAATCGGCGGCGGGGTCTCGGTCGTGCCGGCGGCAGGTGCCGCGGCATTATCATCGGCCTTGGCGGGTTTGGCGCGGTTGACGCGGGTTTCGCCCGAACCTGTGCCGAAGGTGACGGCCGCGAAGAAACCGCCATCCCACGGCAGCAAGTCGCAGATTTCGGCGTTGCGCTGCTCGGACAGAATCCGGGGCGCACCGCCGGCCGCGGGAAATTCATAGACGTTGCCCTTGGGGGCCGAACCCGCGATCACGCGGCCGTCGTTCAGGCGTAGCAACCGGCGGACATTGCGATCGCGGATCTCGCCAAAGAGCGTGATGCCGCGGGCGGCGAGGGCCTCGCTGGTGGTCAGCTTGTCCGGCTGATCGCCACCCTTGGCCAACATGGCGGGGTCGATTCGATAAATCCTGCCGGGATTGCCGGTGGCCACGAGGACAACGGGCCTCGCCTTGTCACCGGGGAGCACGACCAGATCGAAAATGGA
>JBIJDP010000275.1:0-4516 GCA_044344065.1 Opitutaceae bacterium | reverse complement strand
GCCCCAAACTGAAGCACCGCTCCCTCACGAGAAGGCCTGTTTATCCTACGGGTTCGGTGGCGGACGGTAAATACCGTTGTCACGTATTACGTGACAATTCATCGGAGCGCAGCTTGCGGTGAGTCATGGGCCACGAGAGGCGGTTATGGGATTCATGAGCTCTCCGGGAGGACGATGGGCAAGGCCTTTGTCACGTAATACGTGACAAAGCTCACGAGCCTTACGGTCCGAAGATCCACTCGCTCACGCTCGTGGCTGCTTGGCGGCCGCCATTGGGCAATAGGACGCAGGCGATTGCCAATAATCCATTCCGCTGTCGTTAATGGGTGGCTTCGAGATGCCGGTGGATGCCCTGGGCGGCCTTGCGGGCGTCGCGGACGGCGTGGACCACGAGGCTCGGGCCGCGGACGGAATCGCCGCCGGCAAAGACACCAGGGAGGCAGGTCATCTGGTTCTCATCCGTGACGATGCCGCCCCATTCGTTGGTCTCGATCTGGACAAATTCGCTGTCGGCGGGGAACGACACGGGATCGAAACCGTAGGCCACGAGCACGAGATCGGCCGGTACCACGAATTCCGAACCGGGCACGGTCCGGGGCGACCGGCGGCCGGAGGCATCGGGCGCGCCGAGTTCCATCCGCACGCAGCGCACTCCCGCCACGGCGCCCTGTCCATTGTCGAGGATGGCGACGGGATTGGTGAGAAACTGGAATTCCGCACCCTCCTCGACGGCGTTTTCGTATTCCTTGCGACTGCCGGGCATGTTCGCGAAATCGCGGCGATAGAGGCAGACTGCCGACCTGGCGGCGGCGCGAACCGCAGTGCGCAGGCAATCCATCGCCGTGTCGCCACCGCCCAGCACGACCACCCGCCGGCCGGTGACCTCCACCGCCGGAAGGTCGAAAAGCGGCGAACCGGCGTTCTTCTCGATGAGAAACGGCAGGGCGGCCACCACCCCGGCGAGTTGCTCGCCGGGAATGCCGGCCGACTTGGCCTTCTGCGCCCCGTGACCGAGGAAGACCGCGTCGTAATCGCGGCGGAGATCGGCCAGCGGCACATCGCGCCCGACCTGCACGCCGAGCCGGAACTCCACGCCGTTCTTGGCCAGCAGGTCAATGCGCCGCTCGACGATGCACTTTTCCAGCTTGAAGGCAGGGATGCCGTTGACGAGCAGGCCGCCGGGCACGGGCTGCGCTTCAAACACCGTCACATGATAACCGAGTTTGGCCAGTTCGTCGGCGCAGGCCAGACCGCCGGGACCTGAGCCAATCACGGCCACGCGACGGCCGTTGGGCGGGGCGGTGACATAGTCGACCGCACCGTGGCGGAAGGCGTAATCGTTGATGAAGCGTTCGATGGCGCCAATGGCGATGGTGTCGCCCTTGGCGCTGAGGATACAGGACGTTTCGCACAGCCGCTCCTGCGGGCAGACGCGCGAGCAGACCTCGGGCAGGTTGCTGGTGCTGCGGGAAAGCGCGGCGGCCCCGATGAAATCCCCCGCGGCGGCGAGGGCCAGCCATTCGGGGATGCGGTTGGCCAACGGACAGCCCTTGGCGCAAAGCGGTTCGGGACACTGGATGCAGCGGGCGGCCTGTTCGCGCACGGTCTCCTCGTCGAAAGTGGCGTAGACCTCGCGGAAATCCTGCACGCGCTCGCTCGCGGAGCGCTTGGGCGGAGTCTCACGGCCGAGCAGGGCCCAGTTATATTTGGACGTGGATGGGGTGGGATCGGAAGGCATGGTTGGGGTAAGGACCGCTGACCTTGGCGCATATCTTGCACTTTGCCCCGGTAACTGACTCGCCGCGGCTTGCGAAAACGTGCGCAGATTTTGCCCCGGGGGTATTTGGTAGAGGGGCTAATCGCGGAAGCGCGGAGGGGCGGAAACGCGGAAGCTGATTTTACAGAAGCAGTGGAAACTGGGTCGGGATAATACCGTTGAACCACGAATGAAAAACACCGGCTAGGTCTGGCGGGGGAATCACCTCATTCATGGCTTGGGACGGCAATCCATGCAGAGGCCAACTTCCTGCTAATCGGTTTTTTCCGTATTTCCGCCCTTCCGCGCTCCCGCGGTTCAACTCCTCCCCACCCTCCGCGCTTCAGTTCTGCAACATGCGGACGCGGCGGTCCTTGCGGGGGAACTGCAGGGTCACGAGGGTGCCGACGCCCTCCTTGCTCTCGATGCCGATCTGGCCGCCGTGTTCGCGCATGATGCGCTGCACGATCATCAGGCCGAGTCCGTGTCCGCCGGGCTTGGTGGTATGGTACGGCTGGAAGAGCCGCACGAGGTCGTCCTGCTTGATGCCGCTGCCGCTGTCGCCAAAGGCCAGGATGACGTGGTCGTCGTCCGCGCGCACGCGGATCCGCAACCGCCCGCCGGGCTGCATGGCCTCGAGCGCATTCTTGAGCAGGTTGAAGAACACCTGCTTCACCTGATTGCGGTCGGCCATCACCAAGGGCAGTGAAGCCGAGGTCTCGGCATCGACCTCGACACCGCGGTCGGCGATCTCGCGCTGCTGGAAATCGAGGACGTTGGTGAGCACCTCGGCGAGATCGACCTCCGCCAGATCGGGCGGCTGCGGGCGCAGGGCGTCGAGGAAGTTCGTGATGATGCCGTCGAGCCGGTTGACCTCGTCCTGGCAGACCTGGATCGAATCGGCGAGCGAGGCGGTGTCCTTGCCGGCCTTGAGCTTCTTCAGTTTCCGCTCGATGAGCTGGAGGTGGATGGTGAAGGAGTTGAGCGGATTGCCCAGTTCGTGGGCCACGCCGGCGGCCAGGAGCAGGATGGACGAGGAACGCTCGTCCTCGATGCGGGCCTCGGTGGTCTGCTTGTCGCGGGTGACGTCGGTCAGGATGACGGCGAAGCGCCGGCTCCCGTTGCGTCCGTCGTGACGGAAGGGCACCATGTAGAGCCGCACCGTGCGCGGCTCCGGGTAGGTGAGTTGGAACTCGCGCGCCACGACCGGCAGCGCGGCATCGTCATCCTCGAGCGAAACTCCCAGCGTCGGCCGCAGCCCGGGCACGAGCCGCCAGAGGATTTTCCCGCCGAGTTCATCGTCCCCCAGCCCGATGAGCCGGTGGGCGGCGGAATTGGCGTATTCGATCTCACCGTCGGTGGTGATGACCAGCACGCCCTCCTGCAGGGCGTTGAAGATGTCCTCGAACAGCCCGCGTTCGCGCGCAAGCCGTTGGACGAGGTTGGAAAGGTTGACCGAGTCGAGCGAATCGAGCCGGCCGAGCACGCGGTCGAGGGAAGTGTGCTTGCGCGGGGGCATCGCGGGGGTTTTGGCGGACGGAGGACGGGCGGTCAACGCTGCCACGTGAACACCGCGGGCAGGTCAAGGCGGTCACCCGGGCCCACGCTGCCGATCCAGACATCGCGGCCGACCAGCGCGGCACCGTCCGCGGGGGGCGCCTCCAGGATGAGATGATCGAGTTCGGCCGAGCGGATGCGGCCCAGCGGGCGGAAAGCGTCATCGTAGACCGTCGCGCCCGCGTAACTCGGCGCGAAGGGCAGTTGCGCCTTGGTTTCGAGGCGCGGTCCGGCCACGGCCGTGACACGCATGAGACCGGCGAGCAGGTCGTCCTGCAGCGTCAGCACAACTTCATCGCCGTCGTCACGCGCGGCCATGAGGGTGTGGGCCGTGCAGGCAAAACCGTTGCCCAGGGTCACGACCCAGCCGGCAAACCGGCCGGCCGCCGGAACCATCCGGATGGAATCAGGGACCCCTGCGGCAGATTTGGTATCAGCGAGCCGCAGCCGAAATTCCGATTTCGCCGGATCAACGGCGACAACCTCGCCGGTCAAACCGGCCGCGCTGGCGGAGAGATCCCAGGACTGGCCGGCAAACGCCAAACCGGAGCCTCCGGCGAAGAAAACCCGTGCCGCCCGGCCATCCGCCGACAACCGGACCACGGCGAGGCGGGCATCGGTGGTGATCGGACCCCAGGCGGTTGCGACCGTCTTGGCGCCGCCGGCCGGATCGTGAATGACGATGTCACCCGCGCCATTGGCGTGAGTCAGCAGCACCGCGCGGCCGCCGCCGGAGACGGCCAGGCGAGTCGCACCCGACATCAACGTTTCCCCGGGCGCATGCGGTTCCAGCACGCTGACAAATTCACTGCGCAGCAGACTGTCGCCGCCCTTCGCTTCGTGGCGGGCGATCAGGTACTTCAACAGGTGCGGATCCTTCACCGGCGAGACTCGCGCATCCGCCGCCATGAGGGACAGGCCGGGTGCGGCGAGCACGCGGATGCGGAGCGCGGCCGCGGGATCCTTCTCGTGCACGTAGTCCACGACGGCGTCGCCGCCGGTGCGGCGCTGTACGTTGAACAAATGCTGGAACCCGGAGCCACGGTACTCGTAGTAGCCCTGAGTGGGACCGGCGGCGGCCATGGCCGGGTTGTCGAATAATTCGCCGAGCTGAACCTTCTCGCCGGCCAGCGTGCCGGGCGCCGGGGCGGACCAATTGTCATCCGCCAACCTGGACGTGCCCGGCGGGCCATGCAGCGAGTA
>JBIJDP010000274.1:0-4518 GCA_044344065.1 Opitutaceae bacterium | reverse complement strand
CGCTGCCGGCGAACATGTACGGTGGCGCCGTCTGGGCGGTCAGTTCGTCGGGCACGTAGGCCGTGATGCCGTTGCCTTCCAGGACCGACTTGAGCATCAGCGCCTCGTCGATCGAGCTGCATTGGGCGACGGTGATCATGGGTGAAACCTATGCCGAAACGCCTGCGCTGGCGAGCGTGGGCTGGTTTTAGTAGGGCAGGTCTTTGGCCTGCCTTCGGCCGCGGCATCCGCAAGGAAACGTAAAATGGCAGGTCACAGATCGGTCCTGCTTATTTTATCCGATCTTCTGCCAGGCGCCCGTTTTCATGGAATCGAGGATCGCGGCCAGGACGCGTTGGGCGCGCAGGCCGTCGGCGAAGGTGGGATAATCCACTTTTTCTCCGCGGATGGCGTGCACGATGGCGCCGGGGGTCGTGGGGGCGCCGCGGCCGAGGAAGTCCGTCGGCAGCTTCTGCAAGGGCACGTCGGTCTTCCATGTGGCGTATTTCGTGAGCGTGGGGCCGGCGCGCAGCCAGATTTCCTCCGGATGGTCGGAGTGCACGGCCAGGGTGCCGCGCTCGCCGGAGATTTCGATGCGGAAGAAATTGCCGTAGCCGGGCGCGACCTGCGTGGTTTCAAAGGTAGCGATCACACCACCGGCCAGTTCGGTGAGCCAGGCGGCATTGGTGTCGGTGGTCACCGGCCGCAGCTTGCCGGCGGCGTCGGCCTTCTCGGGGATGAGGGTCTGGGCGACGCCGACAGCCTGGCGGTAGTCGAGCCCGGTGAGGAACCACACGCCGTCAATCATGTGCACGCCGAGATCACCCAGGGCGCCGAAGCCGGCGACGGCGATATCATTGCGCCAGGTGTGTGGCGTGGCGGGGGCGCCGAGGAAGCTTTGCAGGTAGACCGTGTTGACGCGCAACAGGCGGCCGAGTTCGCCACCGGCGATGAGTTCGCGGGCAAAGCGGAAGGCGCCGTTGTTGCGGTAGGAAAAATTGACGCCGCCCAGCCTGCCCGCCGCCGTGCGGGCGGCCTCCATCGCCTCCACCTCGGCGACATTCATGGCGAGGGGCTTTTCACAGACCACATGGGCGCCGTGCTGGAAGGCGAGGAGGGCGGCGGCGGCGTGAAATTTGTTCGGCGTGCAGATGGACACGAGGTCGGGCTTGGTCTCGCGCAGCATCGTCCCGGCGTCGGCGAACTGCGGCGCGGCGCGATGGGCGGCCGGCAGGCGCCAGTGCTTCGGATCGGCGGGGTCGGCGATGCCGACCAGTGTGACGCCCGGCTTGGCCGGAATGTCGTTGAGATGGAGCTGTGAGACGCCACCGGCACCGATGACCGCATAACGCAGGGGTTGGGTTTCCATGAGATTAGTCGATTGGCTTATTTAACCACGGATTACACGGATGCCACGGATCAAGCAATGGCCACAAGAGGCACAGAAGGCACAAAAGGATCTGAGGTTTGGAATTCCTTCTTCTGAGCCTTTTGAGCCTTATGTGGCCATTCCTCTGACGCCCCTCCGCGTTATCGGCTAATCCGTGGTTAAACAACTCCGCGTCTCCGCGAGAGCCCGGTATTACTTCACTGGCAGATTCTCGCGCACGGCCGCCGCCCAGTCGGTCAGCGCTTTGATTTCGGCCGGGGTCAGGCGTGCGTCGGCGTGGACGAGCCTGTAGGAGGTGAGGGGCATGTGCTCTTCCTCGACCTCATTCATGAGTTCGTTGAGTTTTCGCTCCTGGCGCTTGGCGGGATAGGTGCCGAAGGTGGAAAAATTGAGGTGGGCCTTGCCCTCCTTCACGTGGTCGGCCAGCCACCAGCCGATCGGCTGGATCTCGGCATACCACGGATAGCGCGTGTTGTTCGAGTGGCAGTCGAAGCACGCCCGCTCGAGCACGGCCTTCACCTCCGGCGACGGTGGCCGCAGCACGGTGAGGTCGCCAGGCCCCGGGGCGGCGGGGGAAATGTTTTTGGCCGGCCGGATGAACTGGGCGCCGACCAGGAGTACGGCGAAGACCAGCAGGACGGATTTGAGCAGACGGGTACGGGCGGGGGTCATGAAGTCAGTCGGGCTGGGTGTTGAAACGGATTTTTTCCTCGTCGCGGTCGAGGTACGGGACGCCTTGCGCCATCCAGACGGGGGTGGGGGCACCCCGCAGATAGTGATCGAAAAACTGCCACATGCGAAGGGTATAATCCTTCTGATCGGCGCGACGGAGCAGCCAGTGGCGCTCCTGGTTGTAGTTGAAGAACCAGACGGGTTTGCCGTGGCGCCGGAGCGCGAGGAAGAGCTCGATGCCCTGCTCCCAGGGCACGGAGTCATCCTGGTCGTTGTGCAGGAGGAGCAGGGGGGTCTGCACGTTCTTGACGTGAAACACCGGGGAGTTCTCCAGATAAAGCCCCGGCGCGTCGGTGAGGGGCGGGCCGATGCGGCTTTGGTTCTTTTCGTACTGGAAGAGCCGCGGCAGGCCGGCGCCCCAGCGAATGCCGCCGTAGGCGCTGGTCATGTTGCCGACCACCGAACCGGCGGCGGCGGCGCGGAAGCGGTTGGTTTGCGTGATGAGATAGGCGACCTGGTAGGCGCCCCAGGAGTGGCCCTGCGTGCCGATGGCCTTTTCATCCACGCAACCGCGCGCCACCAGAGCATCCACGGCGGGGAGCACGCACTTCAACGCACTGCGACCCGGCTGGCCCGTCGTGTACGCGATGTCGGGCAGGAGCAACAGGTAGCCGTTGCTGGCGTAGAATGGGAAGCTGATGTTGTGGCCGGGGGTCGGGGGATTGAACCGGTGGACGATCTGCGAGAGGCGTTCGTAATAGTAGACGATGAGCGGGTATTTTTTCGCCGGATCGAAGTCCGCGGGCTTGACCACCATGGCCTGAAGCTCGACGCCATCGGCGTTGCGGTAATTCATCAGCTCCGAGCTGCCCCATTTGAAGGGCGCAAGTTGCGCGCCGAGGTCGGTAACCTTGAACGGCCGCGCGAACGATTCGTTGGTGGTCTGGATGTCAGGGAACTGGTCAAAGCGGGACGCGGTGACGATGAGGACATCGGCGTCCAGGGCGCGGCCGGCGTAGGTGTAGTTGCAATCGCCCCAGAGCAGGCGCTGCGGCGCGCCGGTGGCGGCAAAGGTGGTGCGGAGGAAGCCCGTGGCGCGCGTCTCCTCGTCTTCGCCGCGGAGCGTGAGCGGCTTGGCCGGGTCAAACCCGCGGTCCTCATCGTCCTCTTCCCGCGCCGTGACATCCTGCACGCGCAGGATGGTCTTGGTGGCGCGGCCGGCGCCCTGGGTCAGGTTGCGCGCGGTCCTTCCGTCGGGGAATAGCTGCCAGACGTCGTAACGGTCATAGACGAGGATCGAGCTGCTGTCGCTGGTCCAGCCGGCCCAGCCGTAGGATGGGGGCGGCTCTGGCATGTCGTGATCCTCTTTCGCGAATGCAACCGGCAGGCTGCCGGTCAGGTCGCGGGATGTCCCGCTGGCGGTGTCAAGCACCCGCCACCGTCCGTCCTCGTAGTAGGAGGCCCACTGGCCGTCAGGCGACCAGGCGAGCGACGGCCCTCCATACGTACTGCCGCGCAGGCCCTCCTGTAAAAGCCGGCGCCGGCCGGTGGCGGCATCGACGAGATAGAGATCGCTGTAATAGCTGTCGTATTCAACGCGGCGCCGGTAGGGACGGTCGTCATAGCCGAGCGCACGCCGGCCGTCGTCGCTCAGGGTGACCGTGGGCAGGGTGCCGTCGGCGAGCTGGGTGTAGGCGCCGGTGGCGAGATCGAAGACGCCGCGGTAAGAGCGGTTGCGTTCCTGCAGGGCGCGGGCCTCCTGCATCGGCTGCACGAAGTCGTCCTGCGTGCGCCAAAGGTCGGCGGTGACCTTGTCCTCCGGATCGGCGTCCGTTTCAGGATCGGGTTCGCGGGCCGGGGTGGGAGCGACGCCGAGGTAGAGCTTTTTGCCATTGTGGGAAAATACCGGGGCGGTCTTGTCGCTGACGAAAAGCGTGGCGGGCAGCGTGGCGGTCACCACGGTGGCGGCCTTGGTGCCGCGTTGCCAGTGGTAGGTCAGGAAGCGCGGTTCGGCGGCCGCGTGGTCGGCGCGATCGCTGACAAAGGCCGCCTGCGTCTGGGAGCGATCCCAGGCCAGCCTGAGATATTGGCCCGGCCCCGCGAGCAGGGCGATGGGCTTGGATGAGCCAGGGGTGAAGGCGTAGACGCCGTTGTCATGCTCGGTCTTGGAGGAAACGGCGAACAGCAGCGTGCGGCCGTCCCGGGCAAAGCTGTATTCCACCACATTGGTGAAGACCCGTTCGGCGCCGGTGTTGAGATTGCGCAGGACGAGGTCGGTGCCGTAAACAGGCTTCTTTTTTAGTGCCGCCGCCTTGGCGGTGGCGACGGTCTGATTGGAGCCTGGAGGCCGTTTTGACCTGGAGGCCTGGGCATCGGCGTCCGCCTTGGGTGCGGCTTCCTTCAGGTAGGCGACCCACGGGCCGCCGCGGGCCGGGATCTGGAAACTTTTCACCGCGGAGATGCGGATGGTCTCGCTG
>JBIJDP010000273.1:0-4523 GCA_044344065.1 Opitutaceae bacterium | reverse complement strand
CGCTGGGCTGGGCTTCTCGGAAGGGGGACGGACCGAAAACCTCCGTCGTGCCGCGGAAGTGGCACGGCTGGCGGTTGATTCACACCTGACGGTCGTCGCCTCCTTCATCACTCCGTTGCACGAGCACCGCCGCCTGATCAGCTCCATCATCGGGGCCGATTCCCTGTCGCTCGTCTTCCTGCAGGCCTCGCTGGCCACCTGCCAGCTCCGCGACGTCAAGGGCCTGTACCAGCGGGCGAATAGCGGGCAGGTCGGGCAGATGACCGGCGTGTCCGCACCCTTCGAGGCGCCCGGGCAGGCGGATCTGGTCCTCGATACGGTTCAACTCCCGCCCGCAGCCTGCCTTGGCCGGCTCCTCGAGCACGCGCAGGGCCGGCTCAGCCCCTGACCAATGTCGCAATACAACCTCAGCCAATTGGACCAGTTGGAGCACGAGGCGGTGCAAATCATCCGCGAGGCCGCCGCCTGGTTCCCGCATGCCGCCATCCTTTTCTCGGGCGGCAAGGATTCGCTGGTGCTGGCCGCCATCGCCGGCAAGGCGTTTGCTCCCGCGCGGCCGCCCTTTGCCCTCCTGCACATTGATACCGGCCACAATTTCCCGGAAACCCTCGATTTCCGCGACCGCTTTGCCCGGGATTTCAACTACCGGCTGATCGTGCGGCGGGTGCAGGACTCGATCGATTCCGGCCGCGTGGCGGAGGAAACCGGACCCAACGCCAGCCGCAATACCCTGCAGACGGTCACCCTGCTCGACGCCATCGCGGAATTGCACCTCGATGCCGCCCTTGGCGGAGGCCGGCGCGACGAGGAAAAGGCCCGCGCCAAGGAACGCATATTCTCCCATCGCGACCGCTACGGGCAATGGGACCCCAAGAATCAGCGGCCGGAGCTCTGGCGTCTCTACAACGGGCACAAGCAGCCGGACGAACACTTCCGCGTCTTTCCGCTGAGCAACTGGACCGAGCTGGACATCTGGTGCTACATCCAGCGGGAGAAACTGCCCCTGCCCTCCCTTTACTTTGCCCACGAGCGGGAGGTCTTCCTCCGCCATGGCACGCTGTTGGCCGTCTCGCCCTGCCTCCCGATGGCGGCCAACGAGCCATCCCGCCGGGAACTGGTGCGCTTCCGCACCATCGGCGACATGACCTGCACCGGCGCCTTGCGCTCCTCCGCCCGCGACCTCGATGCGATCATCGCCGAAGTCGCCGCCGCCCGGCAGACCGAGCGGGGGACGCGCTACGACGACCGGCGCTCCGAAACCGCCATGGAAGACCGCAAACGCCAGGGATATTTCTGAGCACCATGGACCTCCTCCGGCTCATCACCTGCGGCAATGTCGACGACGGCAAGAGCACGCTGCTCGGCCGCCTGCTCTACGACACCAAGTCCATCTTCGAGGATCAGTGGGAAGCGGTCCAGCGCGCCAGCGAGCGCCGCGGCGACACGCGCACGGACCTTGCACTGCTGACCGATGGCCTGCGCGCGGAGCGCGAGCAGGGCATCACCATTGACGTCGCCTACCGCTACTTTGCCACGCCGCGCCGCAAATTCATCCTGGCCGACTGCCCCGGCCACCAGCAGTACACCCGCAACATGGTCACGGGCGCGTCGTCCGCGCAGCTGGCGCTGCTGCTGGTCGATGTGCGCAAGGGCCTGACCGAGCAGACCTGCCGGCATGCCTTCATCACCACCCTGCTCCGCATCAAACACCTGATCGTGTGCGTGAACAAGATGGACCTGGTCGACTACCAGCAGTCCGATTTTGACCGGGTCCGGGAGCAGTTCATGCAGTTCGCCGAGCGGCTGGATGCGGCCGACATCCAGTTCATCCCCATCTCCGCCCTGCAGGGCGACAATGTCGTGGAACGCTCTTCCCGGATGCCCTGGTATGAGGGTGCGCCGCTGCTTTATACTCTCGAGACCGTTTATGTTCGCAATGACGCCAACCTGGTCGACCCACGTTTCCCGGTGCAGACGGTGATCCGGCCGCAGGATGATCAGGCTCCCGATTTCCGCGGCCTGGCCGGACAGGTGGCCAGCGGCATTTTCCGCCCCGGGGACGACATCGTGCATCTCCCCACGGGTTTCGGTTCCCGGATCAAGGCGATCCACAGTCCCGCGGGAATGGTCAGCGAGGCGTTCCCCCCCATGTCGGTCGTCATTGAACTCGACCGCGACCTCGATGTCAGCCGCGGCGACATGCTCGCCCGGCCCAACAACCTGCCCAACAACTCGCAGGATATCGAGGTGATGCTCTGCTGGTTCGCGAACGGCCAGTTGGATCCCGCCCGGCGTTTGCTGCTGCTGCACACCACGCGCGAGACCAAGTGCCTGATTCGCGAGATCCGCTACAAGCTCGACATCTCGACCCTGCACCGCAGCCCCGCTTCCGGCAGCGTGGGCATGAACGACCTCGCCCGCGTCTCGCTGCACTGCCAGACCCCGCTCTTCTGGGACAGCTACAAGAAGAACCGCCAGACCGGGAGCATCGTGCTGGTGGACGAGTCCACCCACGCCACCGTCGCCGCCGGCATGATCCTGTAACGACCATGGCGGAAAACCCCATCATCTCGGTCGAGGCGGTGTCCAAGGCCTACCGCATCTGGGAAAGTCCCTCCGCGCGCCTGATCGCGCCCATGCTGGAGTCGATCGGCCGGAACCTGCCCGCGGGCTCGGGCCTGCGCCGGGCCCTGGTCAATGACGCCGGCCGCCGCTATCGTGATTTCTGGGCCCTGCGGGATGTCTCCTTCCAGGTCGGCCGCGGTGAGTGCGTGGGCATCATCGGTCGCAATGGCTCGGGCAAATCGACCCTCCTCCAGATCATCGCCGGAACCCTGCAGCCGACCGCGGGCAAGACCCGGGTCCATGGCCGGGTCGCCGCCCTGCTGGAATTGGGCAGCGGCTTCAACCCCGACTTCACCGGCCGCGAAAACGTCTACCTCAACGCCGCCGTGCTCGGGCTGTCCCGGCGAGAAGTGGACGAGCGTTTCGATCGCATCGCCGCCTTCGCCGACATCGGCGATTTCATCGATCAGCCGGTCAAGACCTACTCCAGCGGCATGTTCGTGCGGCTGGCCTTTGCGGTGCAGACCGCCGTCGACCCGCAGATCCTGATCGTGGATGAGGCCCTGAGCGTCGGCGACGTGTTCTTCCAGCAGCGCTGCTACGAGCGCATGCGCCAGCTGCTCGATGCCGGCGTGTGCGTGGTGATGGCCTCGCATGACCTGGGCTCCGTGCAGCAATTCTGCCAGCGCACGCTGGTCTTCCGGCGTGGTGAGGTCGCCTATCACGGCCCCTCCGCCGAGGCCACGAAGGTATACTTCCAAATCGAGCAGCAGGAGAAGGTCGCGGCTTTTGCGGCGCAGGCCGCGAGGACCGGCGACACGCCGTCCCCGCCGCCGTCGCCGCCTCCGGCTTCCGGCCAGAATGCGATTCCAAACTGGCCCGCCGAACTCACCGCCCTCGCGACCGGGGGCTGCCGCATAATCGGCAACGGCTGGGCGCGCTGCAGCTTAATCGCGGTGTGTGATGCCACCGGCACGCCCTGCCTGCATTTCCGGCAAGGCGACACCATGTGTGTGTTCTACGAGTTCCAAATCCTGAACGACATGGAGTTCTGCGTCGGATGTGTCACGATCCGCGACAAGACCAACCAGGCCGTGCACTCAAAGGCCACGCTGCAGGATGGCATCCGGACCCCGGTCCGGGTGGCCCGCGGCACGCGCCTGCGCTTCCGGCAGGATACCGTCCTGAACCTCGCCTGCGCCGACTACACCCTCGATGTCTCGCTGGACATGATCACTTCAGCCCTGCTGGACCAGCCGGGCATCACCTATGATGCCTACATGGCCGCGCAGCTCCGCATCTGCGAACTGCATGCGGTGGTGGGCATCACCGTGCGTCTGCGCGAAGCAACGGCCCCGTTTCAGCTCATGCATTTTGGCATGGCCGGGCTGCCTTCCCAGTCAATGATCCAGTGCGTCGCCCCGTCCGCGTAATCATGCCCTCCCTCCTTCCGCCCAACGCCTTCTATGTCGTCTCCTATCCCCGCTCCGGCAACACCTGGCTGATCAACTGCCTAACCATGCTGCTCGACGGGGTGCACGGCGAGGCCTACACCCCGTTCAAGCTCTACACGGAGCTGCACGGCACCCCGGGTCCCGACTTTCATTTCTGGTGTGAACCGCGGCGGCGGCCCGACCAGCCGGTCTGCGTCAAGTCGCATGATGAGCTGGCGGCATTCCGGCGCCGGCACCCGCCCGGCGACATCATCTACATCGCCCGCGACGCCCGGGACAGTCTGCTCAGTTTTTATTTTTTCCAGCAAGCCTACGCCCAGGGCGAGGAACTGGGCAGCAGGCGCATCCAGGGCACGGAAGTGCTCACCTCCCGTGGCAGGGCGGAACCGGCGTTCAACGCAGAGGAGTTCATGCAATTCATCCGCCGCGAGGCGCCCCGGTGGGCCGCGCATGTCGCCGCCGCGCGCGGCGCGGCGGACGTCTGCTTCCTGACCTACGAGGACC
>JBIJDP010000397.1:0-3604 GCA_044344065.1 Opitutaceae bacterium | reverse complement strand
TCATTGCGGCCAAGCTGCGGACGCGCCGCCCATCCCTCGCGCTGGTGGGCCATGAACCGCACCTCAGCGCCCTGGCTTCGTTGCTGGTGGCCGGCTCCGCTGAACCGCCGGTCCTTGTGATGCGCAAATGCGCCGTGCTCGCACTGGAGCGGGAGGGTAGCCGCTGGGGCGTGCGTTGGTTGGTGTCACCGGATCTGCTGGGGTAAATATCCTTGGAGCAGGCGATTTGGGCCGTCGCATGTCGACGCCCGAGGGCGCACACAAGGTGCGCCCCTATAACAAACCATCGCCTGCCAGCAGGCTCCTACCCGGGCGATGTAATATAAATCGGCCACCTGCTGAAATACCGCTTGCGAAACCGCCATCCCTGCGTATGTTTGGACTGTCGGATGTCAGTTCAGATGCACGGTTGAGATCGTGATTTGAGTCAGGCAGCAAACGACAGCGTCAGTTCCACGTTAGCGACTGTTCCGAGTCAGCAAGGTCAGGCAACGTCAGGAAAGCGCACCGCAAAGGAGTCCCGTCCGGCCGCATGGGCTTGGCCGCGGCGTTCAGTTGTCCGTCACGATCCAGCCTTCGCGTCGAGTCAGTTCATTCCACCCCCAATTGCACGTCCGGGTTGGCCGCCACCCGCCTCATCTCCCCTCGCAATCGAGCAGCGGGCGATGCCGGGCCAGGCCATTCCAGACCTGCCGAAAAGGAGACCCACCATGAACTTCCATCAACTCATCCTCAATCGCACGGACCTGCTCCGGCAGGCCCGTCTCGCCAACCTTGCCTTTGCGTGGCAACGGCTGGACGCATTCGCCACGCGCATCGCCCGGGCCCGCCTCCATGGACCGGTCACGTTGCGCTTGCCTGATCCGGCAACCGACCGGCCGTGGCCCGTACTCCTCGTCCTCGCGGGCAACCAATCCGTCATCGAGGAATATTTCCTCGACGACGACATTGCCGAACTGGCCGACATCCTGATGTTTCTCAGCGACAACAACCAGATCGCCGAATTCACCTTCCGATTGGAAGAATTGGCCGGCCACTACCTGCCCGGACTGCAGCGGGAACTCGAACAGGCCGGCATTCACGTCGAGCAAACCACACCTTCACCCGAGGATTCCAGTCGAGGTCCCAACTGAGCCGCATTGTCGCGTCGGTTGCAGTCGCGGTCGCTGACCCCGGTCCGGGCGTATCGCAGCAAGCTCCGGGGTCGACGACCCCGGCAGCAACGGCGCGACCGCCGCCTGTCAGGGGGCGGGCTTCCGGTATTCCCGGTGGCTCGCCTTTTGCAGGTCGGCCAATTCCCCCACCAGCTTCACCGCGGTGGCGTTGTCGCCGGCCTTGAACGCCGCCTCCGTCCTGGTCAAGGCCGCCAGCAATTTGTTCATTTGCGCCCGGTAGGCCTTGGTGAACTTGGCCCGCTCGGACTCCGGCAACTCCGCGGCTTTCGCGGGGATATGGGTCTGCGCTTTCTCCGCGGCCTGCCGCATGACTCCGAGCAATTCGAGGGAGGCCGCGTTCATCGTCGCATCACCGGCCTGACGGCGCAGCTTGCGAAAGGCCCCGCTCATCTGGTCCATCTGTTCGCCCAACTCGGTGATCTCCTCCGGCGCCGGCTTCGGTTCCGCTGCGAATAGTCCCGCACCGGCCCCACAGGCCAGCCCGGCGATGCAAATGACGAGGCGAAATTTCATGGGTGTGGTCTGGGGTTGGCGTGAGGAAGACCACAGGATTGCCATCAGGCAAACCGTTTGTAGAGCTGGCCGGGCTTGGTCGAGCCCTGCGCCGGGAGCCATCCCCTGTACTCCGGCGGGACTCCACCATGCCATCCCACCCCTCATGACCTCACCGACCCCTGTCATCTCCCTGCGCGAAATCACCGCCGACACCGTGCGCACGATCTGCGATCTGCAGGTGCTACCCGCCCAAGGCGCCTTCGTCGCCAGCAACGCCGTCTCCATCGCCCAGGCGTATTTTGAACCCAAGGCCTGGTTCCGTGCCATCCACGCGGATGAAACCCCCGCGGGCTTCGTCATGCTCAGCCTCGATCCCGCCATCCCGGAGTACTGCATCTGGCGTTTCATGATCGACGCGCGCTACCAGCACCTCGGCTACGGCATCAAGGCCCTGCGGTTGGTCATCGACCACATCCGCACCCTGCCGCGCGCCACGGAGGTCCTGCTTTCCTATGTGCCCGCCGACGGCAGCCCGGAGCCATTCTACCGCAAGGCGGGTTTCATCCCGACCGGTCAGGTGATGGACGGCGAAGTGGTGCTGAAGCTGGTCCTGTAATCGCGCGCAGGCAGGTTTCAGATCGTTGCAGGGCGAGGTCTCCGAACCCCGCCGTTTATGTATCCCGCAAGAATCCAATCTTTCTCGTTCTCTTAATCCCTGGTCGCCTCTGACGCCGCCGTAGGCGGGTAAACTTTCTCTTTCTCCTGCCTTGGTGATTGCGTGAGATTGCGACCGGGGGCGGTCGCGCTCCCAGGCGGGATTCGGACCTGTTCTCCATAGGCCCGGCGAAGGAGGAGACCTCGCCCTACGACCGACCACATGAGATTAAATCAATCGTGAAGGATGTGGGCCGGGTTCCTCCTTTTGCCCACACCAGCCACCCGGCACCCGGGCCGATTCTCCGCTTGCACCGGTCGAAACCTTGCAGAGAGCTAGGGTCTGCATGCGTCCGCTCTACGATTTTTCCCGGCTGGCGGTTGACCGCACCCTTGCCCAAGGCGACGGCATGGTGACGGCCGGCCTGGAGGAGCAGTATTTCGACCTCGGTCGCCGGGCGCTCGAACTGATCCATTTTTCCAGCGAACTCTGCGACAAGCCGCATTACCCGGACATCCTCGACCTGCCCTGCGGACACGGCCGCGTGCTCCGCTGGCTGCGCGCCCACTACGACTACGCGAACATCACCGCCTGCGACCTCGACCGGGCCGGGGTGGATTTCTGCGCCAGCCGGTTCCGCGCGCATCCGGTCTACTCCGAACCCGACCTGCGGGCACTGCCTTTCAAATCCCAGTTCGACCTCATCTGGGTTGGCTCCCTCGTCACCCACCTGAACCAGGAACGCTGGCTGCGCACCCTCGACTGCCTGTTGAATTGGGTCCGTGAATGCGGGGTCATCGTGTTTACCACCCAGGGTCGCACCGTCTCGAGCCTGCTCGCGCGCGGCCGGCGCAACATCGCGGAGAACATCGACAAGCCGGCCCTGCTGGAGGAATACGCCCGCACGGGTTTCGCCTACCAGCGCTATTTTGAGAGCCCGCCGGAGGAGGATTACGGACTCGCCCTCAGCTCTCCCGAGTGGCTGATGCGCGCCCTGCAGCGTTACCCCGATGTCATCATGCGCGCCTACCTCGAGGAAGCCTGGGGTATGCAGGATGTCGTCATCCTCTACAAGAAAGCCGGCCACTTCGAACCCCTCCTCGGCGTGCCGGAATCTCCATTGACTGCGGTCGCATCGGCCCAAAAACCCGTTTGGCTGCGGAAGCTCCTCGGCAAGTGAAACTGAACGATTCGTAGCTACGAGCGTAAGCGAGTGGACGGTGGGAAGTAGGGCAGGTTCTCTGACCTGCCCTGTTAACGCCAACCTGCGAATGAATCG
>JBIJDP010000272.1:0-4534 GCA_044344065.1 Opitutaceae bacterium | reverse complement strand
GCCCTGCACCACCACGTAGACGAAGTTGCCATACGGGTTGTAAACCACCGCCGTGGTCGGCAGCACGACGGCGCGCTCGGTCCCGGGCAGGACGACCTGGACCTGGCCGAACATGCCGGGGCGCAGCACCTCGTCTCGGTTCGGCACGGCCGCCCGCAGGCTGAGGCTGCGGGTGTTGTCGTTCACGCGCGGCGAGATGGCGGCGATGGTGCCCTCGAACACGCGCTCCGGAAAGGCATCGACGCGCACGTGCACCGTCTGGCCAACCGCGACGCGCGCGATGGCCTGCTGGGGGAGGGTGAAATCCACATACACCGGGTCGAGGGTCTCGAGCTGCACGATGGCCTCAGCCTTGCCGAGGAACTGCCCGGGATAGATCTGCGCGATGCCTAGCCGGCCGGCAAAGGGCGCGGTGAGGTGCTTCTTGGCCAGCGTGGCGCGGAGCGTGGCCACGGCCGACTGCGTCGAGGCGGCGACGGCCTCGGCGGCCTCGAGGTCGGCGCGGGCGTTGGTGTCGGCGGCCCGCAGATCACGGGCGCGGGTGAGGTTGGTCGCGGCGAGCTTGGCCTGGGCTTCCAGGCCCGGCAGGCTGGCGGCCTCGATCGAGTCATCAAGGTCCACGAGCGGGGCGCCGGCCTCGACCGTGGCGCCCGACTCGAAGGCGATGCGGCGCACGGCCCCCTCGACCTCGTTCCTGACCATGATGCCGCGGAAACTGGCGAACGAACCCACGGCATTCAGCGTGTTCGGCCAGGTCTCTTCCTGGGCCGGCGCGGTGCTGACGGTGGTGGGCGGGCGGACCTGGGCGGCCTGGGCGGCCATGCCGCGGCGGATGGCCATGTATTTGTAGCCAAAGATCGCGCCAAACACCGCAGCAGCGATGATTAGAGTGGGTAGGATGCGAGTTTTCATGGAGAAATCGGCTGGGGGGTTGCAGGCGGAAAATGACCGGCGCTTTCGTGCAGGCTGGCGCAACCCTGGCGCAACACCGCCTGGTCGGCCGGCGACACCTGTTGCGCGAGCGCGTCCGCGGTCCGGAGGTAATCCATGAGCGCGGCATTGGCGGCGACCCGGCCGGCGTCCGTCAGCCCGACATAGACCACCCGGCGGTCGCGCGTATCACGCCGCCGAGCGGCCAGTCCCCGCGCCTCGAGCGCATCAAGCAGCGCGGTCATGGCCGAACGGGTGACGCCGGTATGAACCGAGAGGTCCGCCGGCGTGGCCGCCGCGGGATCGAGCGCGAACAGCGCCACGAGAATGGAGAACTTGTGCTCGGTCAGGCCGAGTTCCGTGAGTTTGCGTTGCAGCACGCCATCCACCGACAAAGCCGCGTCCAGGAATTCCAACACAACCCGGCAGCGCGTTTCGTCCAAGCCGTCCCGCTGGCGGGCGACGGTCAGCAGGGTCCGCAGGGCGAGGGTCTCGATTGCAATCATGTCCGGCCTCTCTTTCGGGTGATCACCGGAGCGGACAGGCTCATGCCCCATCATAACAGCCAGGCACGGCAACCCGAAATACTTCCGCCTGCTCTCCGTCATGCCGCAAAGGCATCAGCAGGTGGTCGGTCGACCATCAATGGCCGGATGATCGCTACTCGTGAATTACCGTGACATCGGATCGTAAAAAGTAGGGCGGGGCTGTGACCCGCCCTGGGCACGCTCCACCGCGGTTACACGTCAAATGGGCAGGTCAAAGACCTGCCCTGCCTCAAGCTCTCGCCTGCACTCTATTAGGCTGGATTAAGGAAGTCTCCTCCGTTCATCACCATCTGGGTACACCGGAGTTTGTATTGCGGGACACGCTTGCCCCCACAGATTCGCAAGCAATGACCTTTGACTTCGATACCGTACCGAACCGTCTCGGCACCGATTCCCAGAAGTGGCAGAAGTATGCCGGCCGCGATATCCTGCCCCTGTGGGTGGCTGACATGGATTTCAAGTCGCCCCCGGCGATCATCGAGGCCCTCCATCGCCGGGTCGAACACGGCATTTTCGGCTATGCCCGGCCGGTGAAGTCCACGGTGGATGCCGTGGTGACGGCAATGCACGGCCGCTACGGTTGGACCATCGATCCCGCCTGGATCGTCTGGCTGCCCGGACTGGTGGTCGGGCTGAATATCACCGCCCAGGCCTTCGCGGAAGCCGGCGATGAGGTGCTCACGCTCACGCCCGTCTACCCCCCGTTCATGAGCGCACCCAAAAACAGCGCCCGCGCCTCGGTCGGCGTGCCCTTCGTGCTGGAGGCCGGCCATTGGACGGTCGATTGGGCGGCCCTGGAGCGGGCCGTCACTCCTCGCACCAAGCTGTTTTATCTCTGCAACCCGCACAATCCCCTCGCCCGCGTCTGGCGGCGCGACGAACTCGTGCGGCTGGGCGAGTTTTGTGTCCGGCACAATCTCGTGCTCTGCAGCGACGAGATCCATTGCGACCTCATCCTCGACCCCGCGCTGCCGCACATCCCCACCGGCACCCTCGGTGACGATATCGCCCGGCGCACGGTCACGCTCATGGCGCCGAGCAAGACCTACAACGTCCCCGGCCTCGGCACCTCCTTTGCCATCATCCCCGACTCCACCCTGCGTGCCCGGTTCGTCCGCGCCACGGCCGGCGTGGTCGCCGAGGTCACCGCCTTGGGCTTCACCGCCTGCGAGGCCGCCTACCGCGACAGCGAGCCGTGGCGCCAGGCGCTGCTTGCCTACCTGCGCGGCAATCGCGACTTCCTGCTGGATTTCGTGGCGCGCGAGCTCCCCGGTGTGAAGGTCGAGGCGCCGATCGAGGCCACCTACCTCGCCTGGCTCAATGTCTCCGCCTTAAAGCTCGCCGATCCCATCGCGCACTTCGAGCAGCACGGTGTCGGCCTGAGCGACGGCGCCTTCTTCGGCGCACCGAAGGGCACGCACGTTCGCATCAACCTCGGCTGCCCCCGCCCCACCCTCGCTGAGGCGCTCCGGCGGATGAAGGTCGCCGTGGGCAAACTGTAAGGGCTGGAAAAATCTACCCTGTAGGGAATTTTGCCAAATTCCACCAAGGTAGGTCAGCGCGCTGGCGCGCGCCCAACCCGCACCCGCAAGCGGGCTGACCTACCGACCAACTGGCTTTCAAACCGGATTGGCCGCAAAGAGGCGCAAGGATCTGGTCTGCATATTCTGCACCCCCGCGCGCCTATAGGCGCCTCGAGAGTCGCATCCGCGTCATGGTTCTTGTGCCTTTTTGCGGCTAAATCCGGTCTGTTTAGTTGTTCCGCACCCGCGTCATGCCTTGCGGCCAGCACACTCCGCCGCTACCTCTGCCCGCCGCCGCATGCGCCTTGGTCCCTACGAACTGCCCACCAATCTTTTTCTCTCGCCGCTGGCGGGTTACACCAACCTGCCCTTCCGCGTGACCCTGCGGGAATTGGGCGGACTCGCCTGGGCCACCACCGACCTGGTCAACGCCCGCTCGTTGACCGAACGCAACCGCACCGCGCTCCAGTTGGTTGCATCCGCGCCGGATGACCGTCCGCTGGCCATCCAGCTCTTTGGCAGCGTGCCGGAGGAAATGCGCGACGCCGCCGTCCTGTGCGAGGCGATGGGGGCTCAATCCGTGGACATCAACATGGGCTGCCCCGTGAAGAAGGTGGTCAAAATCGGCGGCGGTTCGGCGATGATGACCGAACTCGACAAGACCGCCGCCCTGGTCCGCGGCATGATCGCCGCGGTGAAGATCCCCGTCACCGCCAAGATGCGGCTCGGCTGGGATGACGACAACCTCACAGCGCCCGACCTCGCCCGCGTGCTCGAGGACACCGGCGTGGCCGCGATCTTCGTGCATGGCCGCACCCGGGCCCAGGGCTTCGGTGGCACGGTCAACCTCGCCGGCATCCGCGCCGTCGTGCAGGCCGTGAAGGCCATTCCGGTCATCGGCAACGGCGACGTCACCACCCCCGAGGCGGCGAAGCACATGCTGGATGAGACCGGCTGCGCGGGCGTGAGCATCGGCCGCGGCGCGTTTTACGATCCATGGATTTTCCGGCGCACGGCCCATTACCTTGCCAGCGGAGAACTGCTGCCCGAGCCCAACTTCACCGAGCGCGTGCGGGTCATGCGCCGGCATTTCGGCCGCTACTGTGAATTCTACGGCGAGGAGCACGGCGCACGGCTGTTTCGGAAGGTCGCCCCGTGGTACGCGAAGCGCTTCGGGCCCGCGAAGCCCTTCAAGCAGCGCATCATCACCATCCGGTCGCAGGCCGACTTCGATGCCGCCGTCGCCGAGTATGTCGCCTGGCGCGCGCAATTCTGCGACGAGCAGGGCGAACTCCTCCCGCGCTTCACCCCGGCCCCGATGGTCGCCTCCTTCATGCGCGACGAGCCCGACGAGGCCGCCGGCCTGCACCGCAGCGCCATCCCCGTGCCCAAGGGTCCGGTGGACACGTGGTGATGCGGCCGAAGTAGCGAGCAGTGAGTAGCGGGTAGCGAGTAGACGGAAATGCCTTACTGCTCGGCGTGAATGTCATTTGAGCTTTGTGACCCACAGCATAAGGCTCTACTCGCTACCCG
>JBIJDP010000271.1:0-4535 GCA_044344065.1 Opitutaceae bacterium | reverse complement strand
GAACGGGGCGCGGTGGATCATGACCGGGATGTGCGGCTGGTTGTCGGCGCCGATGTAGCTCAGGCCGAAGCGCACGGGGAGGACGTAGTCCACCTGCACGGTGCCGAGCTGCCATTCGCGGCCGATCACGTCCTTGATGACGAAATCAATCTTCGGCCCGTAGAAGGCGGCCTCGCCGGGCTCCTCGGTGAAGGGCACGCCAAGGGTCTTGGCGGCCTCGCGGCAGGCGGCCTCGGCGACGTCCCACTTGGCGGGATCGCCGGCGAATTTCTTGCCGTCGGGATCGCGGAGGCCGACGCGCACCCGGTAGTCGGACATGCCGAGGGTGGTCAGGACGGTCTTCACCAGCGAGAGGCAGCCGAGGACTTCCTGGGCGACCTGTTCCTCGGTGCAGAAGAGGTGGGCGTCATCCTGGGTGAAGCCGCGGACGCGGGTCATGCCGTTGAGCTCGCCGGACTGTTCCCAGCGGTACACGGTGCCGAATTCGGCCAGGCGCACGGGCAGGTCGCGGTAGGAGTGCGGCTGCGAATCGAAGATCTTGATGTGGTGCGGACAGTTCATCGGCTTCAGCATGAAGCCGTTGAGCAGCTGGTCGTCGGGCTTGATGCGCTCGGCGGTGATGGTCTCCCTGCCGGTGCGGACATTGATCTGGCCGGCGAGCTGGGCGGAAACCGCCTCGAGGCGGGCATAGACCTCGGCACAGGAGCAGCCTTCGCCGAGGACCTTGGTGAGGGACTCGTTCTCGATGACGGGGGAGAACTGCGACTCCTTGTAATAGGGGAAGTGGCCGGAGGTCTTGTAGAGCTCGAGCTTGCCGATGTGCGGGGTGAAGACCTGTGAGTAGCCCTGCTTGCGCAGTTCCTCGCTGATGAAGTTCTGCAATTCCTGGCGGATGATGGCGCCGTTGGGAGTCCAGAGGATCAGGCCCTGGCCGACGTCCTCGTCGATGTGGAACAGCTTCAGGTCGCGGCCAAGCTTGCGGTGGTCGCGGGCCTTGGCCTGTTCCTGGCGCTCGAGGTACTGGGCCAGTTCCTCCTTGGTCGGGAAAGCGGTGCCGTAGATGCGCTGGAGCTGCTTGTTCTTTTCGTCGCCGCGATGGTAGGCCCCGGCGATGGAAAGCAGCTTGAAGGCCTTGAGCTTCGAGCTGTACCGCACGTGGGTGCCGGCGCAGAGGTCCATGAACTCGCCGTTCTGGTAGAAGGAGATTTTTTCGCCCTCGGGAATGTCGGCGAGGCGGCCCAGCTTGTAGCGCTCCTGGCCGCGTTCCTTGATGATGGCGACGGCCTCCTCGCGGGAGACTTCCTTGCGGAGGAAGGGCTGGTTTTCGTCGGCGATCTTCTTCATCTCCGCCTCGATCTTCAGCAGGTCGTCGGCGGTGAATTTGTGATCGAGGTCGATGTCGTAGTAGAAACCGGTGTCGGTCGGCGGGCCGATGTCGAGTTTCGCCTCGGGAAAGAGGCGGAGGACGGCGGTCGCAAGGATGTGCGAGCCGGAGTGGCGGAGTTCTTCTAGCGGTGACATGGGCATGGCGGAAGTGGTGTTGAGGTTAAGCGCGAAGATGCAAAGACGCGAAGGTCGGAGCTAAGGAATTATCTTTGGGATTGGGTCTTAGCGGCTTCGCGTCTTTGCGCTTAGATCTTTTTGATGGGTTCGAGAATGTAGCCGTCCTTGCGGTCGAGCATCGACCAGCCGGCGGCAGTGAGGTCTTTGCGGAGGGCGTCGGCGGCGGCGAAGTCCTTCGCCTGCTTCGCGGCCCAGCGCCTGGCGGCGAGGTCGGCGATGTTGGCGGGTATGTCGGCCTTGGGTGCGGCAGCTTCGTCGAGCTTGAGGCCGAGGACGAAGAGGACGCGGTCGAGGGCTGACCGGCTGACGTTCGCCGGTCCGCGATTGACGAGGGTGAACAGGGCGCCGAGGGCGCCGGGAATGTTCAGATCGTCGTGCAGCGCGGAGAACACGGGGGCAAACACTGCTTCGTCGCCGCCCGACGGCGGGAGGGCGGCGTGGAAGGCGCGCAGGTGCTTCAATGCGCTCTCGGCGGCGTGGAGCGAGTCGAGGGTGAAGTTGAGCTGCTTGCGCGGATGGCCGGAGAGGAGGGCGTAGCGGACGGCCATGGCGCTGTAGCCCTTGTCGGTGAGGTCGGAGAGGGTGTAGTAGTTGCCCTTGCTCTTGCTCATCGTGGTGCCGTCCACGAGCAGGTGCTCGCTGTGGTACCAGTGCTTCGCAAAGGTGGTGCCGTTGCAGCACTGGCTCTGGGCGATCTCGTTCTCGTGGTGCGGGAAAAGCAGGTCCACGCCGCCGGTGTGAAGATCAATGGTTACGCCGAGGTGCTTCTTGATCATCGCGGAGCACTCGATGTGCCAGCCTGGCCGGCCCTCGGATGCGCCTTGGGGGCCGGGCCACTTCACGTCGCCGTCCTCCTCGGGCTTCCAGGCCTTCCAGAGGGCGAAGTCGGAGACGGAATCCTTGTGGTCGGCGTCGGCGACGGCATTGGTGACCTTGAGTTCGCGCTCCTTGATGCGCGAAAGGCCGCCGTAGCCGGGGAACGAGGTGATCTTGAAATACACCGAACCGTCGGCGGCGCGGTAGGCGTTGCCCTTCTGCATCAGGCACTCGATCATGTCCACCTGCTCGCGGATGTGGCCCGTCGCGGTGGGCTCGACGTGCGGGCGCAGGCAGTTGAGCGCATCGCAGTCGGCGTGGAACTTGTCGGTCCACTTTTGGGTGATCTCGGCGAGCGGGCGCTTTTCCTTTTGGGTCTGGCCGATGGTGCGGTCGTCCACATCCGTCAGGTTGCGGACGTGCCTGACCCTGGCGGCGCCGTACTCGAGCTCGAGCAGGCGGCGGAGGACATCGTTGACGACAAAGGTTCGGAAATTGCCGATGTGGGCCGGGGCGTAGACCGTTGGGCCGCAATTATAAAAGCGGAAGACGCCGTCGGGTTGCGACGGCTGGAGCGGCTGCAGGGAGCGGGAGAGGGAATCGAAAAGCTGAATGGCCATGGATACGGAAGGTTGAGGGCTAACAGGTTTTCCGCCGGGGCGGAAAGGGTTTTTACAGGGCGGCGCACGGCGGCGCCGGCTGTTGCGGTTGCTTAGCGCAGACAACAGCAGCCCGTAGTTCGCGGGGACGTCGTCCGGCGAGCGGGATTGCAAAAACGTATGGCGACCAGCAGCATGGCGGTTAAGTTTTCAAACTCACCGCTTATGGCCTCCGACTTCAAGCTCGATCTGCCCATTCGTCCCCGGCGCCTGCGCCGTACCGCCAGCCTGCGCGCCATGGTCGAGGAGACCGTGCTGCGCCCGGCGGACTTGATTGCGCCACTGTTCGTGGTCGAGGGCAAGGGCCGGCCGGACCCGATCGCCTCGATGCCCGGAGTCAACCGGTACTGCATCCGCGATCTCGTCAGGGAATGCCGTGAATTGCACCAGGTCGGCGTGCCGGCGGTGGCGCTGTTTCCCAAGCTGGACCCGAAACTGAAAAATGATGAGGGCACCCAGGCCCTGAATCCCGACACCCTCGTACTGCGCGCCGTGCGGGCGGTGAAGGACGCCGTGCCGGAGCTGACGGTCATCACCGACGTCGCCCTCGATCCCTACACGAGCCACGGCCATGACGGCGTCCTCAACGCGGCCAGGGACAACGTGGCCAACGACCGCACGGTCGGCATCCTGGCCGAAATGGCCCTGCTGCAGGCTGAGGCGGGCGTGGATCTCGTTGCGCCCTCCGACATGATGGACGGCCGCGTCGGCGCGATCCGCCGGGCGCTCGATGGCGCGGGCTATACTGACACCGGCATTCTGGCCTACTCGGCGAAATACAATTCCGCCTACTACGGTCCGTTCCGCGACGCCGTCGGCAGCGCGCAGGCCGCGGGCACGAAATTGCTGAGCAAGGCGACCTACCAGATGAATCCCGCCAACCGCCGCGAGGCAATCGAGGAGGTCCTGCTGGATGTGGCTGAGGGGGCTGACATGGTGATGGTGAAACCCGCCGGCCTGTACCTCGACATCATCCGCGAGGTGCGCAACGCGACGAACCGGCCGGTGGCGGCCTACCAGATTTCCGGCGAATACGCCCAGATCCATGCCGCGGCCAAGATGGGCTGGCTCGACCTCGCCCGCTGCCGCCACGAATCGCTCCTCGCGATCAAACGCGCCGGCGCCGACCTGATCCTGACCTACTTCGCGAAGGAAATGGCGCAGTTGCTGCGCGGCTGAGTTTGAACCTCGGATGGCACGGATGGGACGAACCGGGATGGCCACAGAAGGCTCATAACGCACAGAACCAAGCCGCCGATCTGTTTTACAGGAGGTAGCAGAGGGAGCAGAGGGTGATACCAATCGCCCGCAATAATTGGATTTTCGGGAGGCTACGAGGGTTAGGGCGCGTCTTCAAGATAGGCGGCATTCCTGTAGGAGCGGCTTTATACCAATAGCCATTAGCTTTTACGCTTCCAAAGCAGGCTTAATGTGTGCAAGAAAAGAGGATGGCCCGCCAATTACCGCCGCTCGGAGAAGAACTGGTGAAGGAAATTG
>JBIJDP010000270.1:0-4539 GCA_044344065.1 Opitutaceae bacterium | reverse complement strand
CGGTGCGGCCGGATGCGGTTTTTTTGCGTCCGATGCTGCCGCCGACGCCGAGGGACAGGCCCTGGAGCGCGGAGCCGGCCTGGCCTTTGAATGGCGAGGCATAGACCCGCGCGACGAGTTCCTTTTCGTTGTCGAAGTCCGTATTGTTGGAGGAAGCCCCGTCGGCCACGCCATTGAACACCCCCAAGGCATAGTCCAGACGGCCATCCCCCACCACGCCCCACGCCTGGATTCCCAGATCGCGGCTGGGCACGAGGTTGCTGGCGATGGAGCGCTCGTTGAAAAATGTCCAGGAATCGGACTGCAGCTGTTCCAAGCCAACCGGGACCTTGAATCGGCCGAGTTTGAACTGGAGGGCCTTGGATATCGCGATGTTCAGGTTCGCGTCGACCACGCTCACGCTGCTGCCGCCAAACTCGGCCAACAGTTGGAAAGCGTAGTCCCTGCCCATCACCCCTTCGGTGCCGAGGCGCGCACGGCGAAGCACAAAGGCATTGTTGCTCAGCGCTTCGTCCGCAATGAAGAGCCGGGAATCGAGCTGCAGCAGTCCGCGCAGCTTGATGGCATTGGCCCCGTCCGGACTGGCGGCTGAAAACCCCTTGTCGCTGATGGTGATCTTCGGGGCATTCGTGACGGGAGCGGGCGCGGGAGTCGGCGCCGCAGCCTCCCTGTCCCTGAGTTCCTGCCGGCGTTCAATCGCCAGCAGTTTTTGTTCGAGCAGGCGGATCTGCTCGCGCAGTTCCTTGATCTCTTCCGCCTCGGTGGCGCGGCCGATTGCAGGAAGCAGCGCCAGGACCAGCAGCACCGGCGCCAATTTACGGATGTTATGATACCTCATGGGCGTGGATATGACGGATTCGGGTTAGATGGAGTAGTCGCCGAGCAGCTGATGCACAACGCCTTCAACCTCGGAGAGGCGCGGCCGGCGGTCTTGCCCGGTGTGCTGGCGGGCGGCACGGGCCGGCAGGCGCTGGACGGCTCCAGCACTGCCGGCGGCCGGGGAAAACGGCAGCGGGACATTGTTGCGGCGCATCTTTCGCAGGGTGACCTCGACGACATCGGCGAGGGTGTAGCGGTCAAGGATGCCGGCGATGGCGTTGCGCACGTCCAGCATCAGCATGCGCAGGCCGCAGTGGGTCTCATCCGGGCAGGAGCATTTTTCGTAGGCAGTCTGGCTCACGCATCCAATGGGAGCCAGCGGACCGTCAATCAGGCGCACCACCGCGCCGATCATGATTTCCTTCCCCGGTTTGGCCAAACGATAGCCGCCGAACTTGCCCCGATGGCTTTCGACAAGGCCCGCTTCCTTCAGCAACTGCAAAATCTGCTCCAGAAACTTTACCGGGAGTTGCTCGTTCTCAGCCAATTGGGATACCTGCACCAATTTTCTCCCCACCTCGGCGGCAATGCCGAGATTGATGAGGGAGCGAAGTGCGTATTCGCCTTTTTTGGAGAGTTTCATTGAGCTACTCCTTTAATCTACATTCATTGAGTAGGAATTAAACAAGCCCAAACTCCGCCCTCTGTATGTCATACTTTATATTCGGATATGCGCGTGTTTTATAGGGTTACCCATTTAAATCCTTGGATTTTCCCAGAGCGCGCCCGCATACACAACTGATTCACTATGCTTTAGCCGGTACGATGCCGTCGGCGTGTAGGCAGGGAGCTTGCTCCCGCACTGAACGCGCCAGCAAGCTGGCGGCCTACCGGTAACACCACCCGGTTTTGCCGGCATCGAGGCCGTGCAACGCCAACTGCTTCGTTCCGGTTTAAAATTTCAATCGCAGGCCGTCGTAGGCAAGTTTGATCCCGGCGGGCAAATCCGCCTCGGCGGTCCGGTGATCGGTGAGATGGGTCAGGTGCGTCAGCCAAGTTTGTCCGGCCGCGATCTGGGCCGCAACGGCCACGGCTTCGGGGATGCTCATGTGGGATGGATGCGGTTCCGGTCGCAATCCATCCAGCACCACGGCGTCCGCCCCGCGCGCCAGGGTCACCGCCTCATGCGGCAGGCGTTTGTTGTCGGTATAATAGACAAATTTCCGGCCGCTGCTCCGTTCGGTGAATATCAGGCCGAGGGTATTCAATCCTCCGTGGGGCAGCAGCGTTGCCTGGATGGTGCCCTGCGGGAGTTCCAGCACCGGCGGCATCGCCTCCAGCTTGAACGCGGCATACCCCCTGGCGATCGGCCGCTCGGCGATGGCATAGGGGAAGATCGAAAGCACCCGCGCCATCCCCTCCTCCGTGGAATACACCCTGAGCGCCTCCCCACCCTTCAGGTCGCAGAACCGGCGGAGGTCATCCATCCCGGTGATGTGATCGGCATGCCCATGCGTGAGGATAAAGAAGTCAACCTGGGTGATCCGCTGCTCCAGGCACTGGAGCCGGAATTCCGGCGCGGCATCCACCTGGATGTGCATTCCGTCCATCACGACATGGATGGACGCCCGCGTCCGGCGGTTCCGCGGATCGGCCGAGGTGCAGACGGCGCACTCGCAGGCAATCATCGGCACGCCCTGCGATGTGCCGCTACCGAGGAAAATCACTTCCATGCCCCCAGAAAACACCGCCGCGGCGGCAAACGGAAGAAAAACTCGCGGCCGTCGTAGCGCGGTGCTTTTAAGGCGCACCCCAGCCAAATCTACAACCGTTCCGGCGTCAGATGATCTCGCGATAGACGTCGGGATGGGGCCGGGCGATGACCACCGCGTTGACCAGCGCGCCCGACTCGGCAATCAGGGCCCGGCCGGCGGCCACCGCCGCCTGCACCGAGGAAACCTGGCCGGTCATGGTGACAAAAGCCTTGCCGCCCAGCGCCATCGCGAGGCGGACCTCGAGCAGCTGCACATCCGCGGTCTTGACCGCGCAATCCGCCGCCTGGATCAGCGTGGTGACATTGAAGGACTCCAATATGCCCAGGGCTCCATTCGGGGGCGTCGGCTGGGTCCGGCCGATGGCGGTGATGACGTCGGCATGGATGTTGTGGATCGCGGTCACGTCGATCAGGCAGCCGTCAGCCGCCTTGCCGCCGGCCGCCACGGCACTCTCGACCGGCGCGGTGTCGCCGCAAACCACCACCATGTATTTGCCCGAGCAGATCGTGCGCGAGAGCATGAGCCGGACATTGCCGGCCTTCAGCATCGTGTCGGCGACCAGGAAACCGGCGGCGATGCTGGACAGTTCAATGATGCCAATTGATTTTTCGTTCATGGCGGAGAGCTAGTTGCAGGCAAGGATGACATGGCGCCCTGTGACCTCGACCACCGTCGCGTCGCACGGCGCATGGAGCGCGGCCGCCAGCGTGGTGGCGGGGATCCCCGCCAGCTGCTGACCGGCCTTCACCCGCTCACCCGCCTGGACTGACGCCGCGGCCGGCGCACCGGCGCTCTGCTTGAGCGGCAACATCAGGCGCGCGGGCTTGAGTTCGGCCTTCTGCCAGGGCGCCGGGTGGTCGTACTGCAGGATGTGCAGTTTGCGCATGAGGGATTTGATCGGCACCCGCCGGCCGTCGCGCATCGGGTGCGGGCGGACCTCGGTCGGGCCGGTCCACTTGATGCCGGCCTGCTTCATCTCGGCCTTCGACTGGTCGCACGCCTCCTTGGGATACAGTTCCTCCGGACAGGCGAACAGGGTGCAGAGGCCGCACGCGCAGCACATCTGCGCCCATTGGTTCCATTGGTCCTTGCCCGAGGCCGTGAAGGCGAGACTGCGCATGACCTGATGGGGCTCGACCGCATAACCGAGCAGGTAGCGCGGGCAGTATTCGGTGCAGTACCGGCACTGGTCGCAGGCGGACTTGCCGATGGCGTTCTGGACCTTGGCCGGCTTGAGCTTGCGT
Organism: Opitutaceae bacterium; assembly: GCA_044344065.1. Classification (GTDB taxonomy): domain Bacteria; phylum Verrucomicrobiota; class Verrucomicrobiia; order Opitutales; family Opitutaceae; genus UBA2377. The sequence goes on along the minus strand of JBIJDP010000270.1, from coordinate 701 downwards.
TCGATGATGCGGTGGGTGCGGGGCAGCACGATGAAGCCGCCGGTAGTCTTGGTCACGGGGCGGTTCAGGTCCTCTACGGTTTCCCCCATCATCATGCCGCCGACTGACAGCACCGGGTCCGTGACGGTCGCACCTCCGGCCGCGGCCAGGCACTCGCCCAGGCTGGTGCCCAGCGGGACCGTCAGCGTCATGGGATTACGTACGGCTCCGGCGACAGTCAGCGTCTTGTGCGTCACCGCCCTGCCCTCGGCGGCCGCCGCGACATTGATGAAGGTCTCCACGTTGCACACCACGGCACCGACCTGGAGGGGAATGCCGCCCGGCGGAATCAGCCGGCCGGTGGTTTCATGGACGAGATCGTATTCGTCGCCGGCCGGATAATAGTCGCCGAGCAGATGCACGCGGACCGGGCCACCGGCGCACGCCGCCTGCACGGTTTCCACCGCGTGGTGGTTCTTGGCCTTGATGCCCACGATACCCGACTTGGCGCCGACCGCCGCCATGGCGAGCTGGATGCCGTGCACCATGGCCTTGGCCTGCTGCTCCATGAGGATCGCATCCTTGTGCAGCAACGGCTCACATTCGGCTCCGTTGGCAATGACGGTGTCAGCCTTGGCCGCAAGTTTGACGTGGGTCGGAAAACCGCCCCCGCCCGCGCCCACCACGCCGGCCTGCCGGACCTGATCGACTAGGTTCATATG
>JBIJDP010000269.1:0-4553 GCA_044344065.1 Opitutaceae bacterium | reverse complement strand
AACTGCTCGAAGTGCACGCGGCCGTCGAGCGAGGTGTGGAGGATGGCGTCGCTGGCGGCGACGACGGCCTCGATGGAGTCGAGGATCTGCACGCCGAACTTTTCCTTCAGGTCCTTGGTATAGCCGGGCACGCGCCCGATGCTGGATTCCAGGTCATGCGAGCCGCCGGGCCACGCGGCGACCACCTTGGCGCCGGCAACCGGGGACTTGGCCGCCGGGTTGTTAAACGCGTCGCTGAAAACGATCACGTGTGAGGTATCGAGTCCGATAATGCCGATCTTGATGTCTTTATTCATGGTGTAACTGGTTCGAGGCGGAGGAAAGCGGTGTCGTGGCGGGCGAGTTCGCCCTGCCAGCTGGCGGCGGGATCGCCGGCCGGTTGCCCGCGCCAGAGATCATGGACCCGCCACCGGCCGTCGAGACCCAATTGGGTCCACGCGAGCTGCACGGCGGCCGGGATTTCGTCGCGGTTGCTGAGGCCGACGGCGTACGCGCCGCCGGTCAGCGGCCGGATCCAGGCCTCGAGCGTGTCGCTGAGCACCACGCGCCGGGCGGGCCGGCCGAGCGGGTCCTGGTTCACGGCGATGGCGCCGGCATTGGTGAGCAGGGCGAGGGCGTCGCGGTCGAGGGCGGTGGGGTCGCCCGCGAGAATGAGCGGCGAGCCGCGCAGGCACCAGAGGGCAAAATGCGTGCGCTGCTCCGCGCGCGTGAGGTTCACGGCGTGGAGGTTGCGGCTCCAGCCGATGCGCCCGATCATCAGGAAATCGAGGTCGTTCCAGCGGCCGGGGCTGACAAAGGGGTCGCGTTCCTCGCCGTAGAAGCCCGCCGCGGAAACGGAGCCCCAGGTGTCCTTGAGGTCGCTGCCCGTGCGCCACAGCTGGGCGCCGGCCTCGGCCCCCCAGGTCTCGACGGCCGCGTGTCCGTACTGGCATAGGCTGAACAAAATGTCGCGCGGCTGCGCCTGCAGCGCCCGCCCCATCTTCTGGTAGGGCCGCAGCCAGTCGGCGCGCTCGAGGCCGGCGGCCTCCAGGTAATAGGAGCACCAGTCGTACTTCAGCAGGTCAAAGCCCCACGCGGCGAATTGCGCGGCGTCCTCCGCCTCGTGCCCGAGGCTGCCGGTGCAGCCGCCGCAGGTGAGCACGCCGGGCGAGCTGTAGAGGCCGGCCTTGAACCCGCGCGCGTGCAGCCACGCGGTGTACGCCGGCATGTCGGGGAAACGGGCGTTGGCGAGGATGCGGCCCCGGGCATCGCGGGCGGGGCCGGTCAGCGCGGGGTCCTCAAGCACGGCCTTCCAGTATCCGGCCTGCCGGCCCGTGGCGGCCTCGCGCTCGCGCAATTGCGCGAGGACCGCGCTGTCGGCGGCCGGGCGGGTCATCCAGAAATCGTCCAGATTCACGTAATTCCAGCCGTGGTCCGCGAGTCCGGTGGCGAGCAACGCGTCGGCCGCCTCGCGCACGAGCGCCGCGGAGACACTGCCCGACATGCAGTACCAGGAACTCCAGCCCATGGGTGGGGTGAGGGCGAGGGTGTCGCCGACGACAATCTCAAGGGTGTGGGCGGCGCGGCCCCGGGTGTTTTCCGCCTGCAGGCGCACGGTGTGCGTACCGGGAGTGGCGGGCGCGGTGCCCTGGATGACCTGGCTGGCGGCGTCGAAGGTGAAGCCCTCCGGCAGGCCCGCCGCGGTGAGCCGCAGCGGCCGCTCGCCGGTGACATTCACGCGCTGGAGGAACGGGTGTCCCGGCCGCACGCCGGCGCGGGCGGGAGTGTGAAAACGCGGGGCGGGATCCGCCGGGGGCGCGAGTTGCGGCGAAGGGTCGGGCACGAGGGCGGCGGCCACCGGGGCTGCGCCGGCATGGGTGATGACCGGGTTCAGCCAGTTGGCGCGCGCAAACGGATCGCCCCGCACGTCCACCACCAGCGCCAGCCGGCGCACGCCGGCGAGCGGCACCTCGGCCGCTATGGCCGGACCGCTGCGCTGCTGCCAGGGACTGCGGTAGAGCACGCGGTCGTCGCCGATGACCAGGAAGCGCGCGGTGGTGAGCGTGCCGGTGGTTTCGTCCACGCCAGTGAGGGCGGTGAATTTTTCCGCCTGGCCGTCCAGGGCGATTTCCAGCCGGCTGCCGCCCACCGTGCCGAAGCCGTTGGCGTAGGTTTTGCCGCCGACGCGCAACGGGCCGTCGCCAAAGGCGAGACCGGGCTTCGGGACGTGCCAGTTGGCCTGCTGGGTTTCGCGCAGGTCGAGTGATTCAAGGCTGGTTTCCATGGCAAAACCGTTCAACGCGAGCAGCAGGGCGGCGCACCCCAGCCGGGCCGGAGCCAGCATCCTGGCCCGCCAGGAAACGGAGGGGGATGGGAGCGACGGGAGCTGGGTCATGGACGACGGGGCGCGAGGGGCGGGGAGGTGCGCGGGCAGACGGAGTGCTGGCAGTGGGGCAAGACCCGGCCCGCGCGACAATCCCCGGGGCACCCTACCCGTAGGATTCGGGCGGGCGCGGGTTCATTCTCCGAGTCATTCTCGTTCTCTTGCTTTTTTTCGTACTCCTGGCCCGGGCTAATGCCCCGAGAGAACGAGAACGACAAAGAGAACGAGAACAAAATATCCCGGAAGCGATTGTCCGGCCACGGTGGTTCGGGTCCAACAGGTTACGTGCAGGGACGAAGCAGCCCTAGGATGCGGCCGGGCCCCGGCGGAAATTTTGTCGCCCCGGCGCGGCGGCGGATGATGCTGGCGGCATGAACAACTCCAACCTCCGCCCGCGGCTGCGCCTGCTGGCCACGGGGGGCACCATCGCGGGTGCCCAGACGAGTGGCGACGGCCGCGGCTACACGGCCGGGGCGTTTTCGATCGCCGACCTCGTGGCCGCCGTGCCGCAGATCGCCGCGCTGGCCGAACTGACGGTCGAGCAGGTGGCCCGCATCGGCAGCCAGGACATGAACGAGGCCGTGTGGCGCCAGCTGGCCGGGCGGGCCCAGGCCGCACTCGACGATCCCGGGATCGCGGGCGTCGTCATCACCCACGGCACGGACACGATGGAGGAAACCGGCTATTTCCTGAACCTGGTCCTCAAGACCGCGAAACCGGTCGTGCTGGTGGGGGCGATGCGTCCCGCCACGGCCATCAGCGCCGACGGGCCGATGAACCTCTACAATGCCGTGGCGGTGGCGGCGGCCCCGGAGTCGGCCGGCCGCGGCGTGCTCGTGGTGGCAAATGACGAGATTCACTTTGCCCGCGAGGTGGCCAAGACCAACACGACGCAACTGGGCACGTTCAAGTCGCCCAACCGCGGGCTCGCCGGGCTCATCCACAGCGGTCGGCTGCACTATTTTGGTCCGACGGTGCGCCGTCACACCGCCGCGAGCGAATTCGCGCCGCTGGCCGCGGTCGAGTTGCCGCGCGTGGACATTGTCTACGCGCATGCCGGCATGGGCCGGGAGCTGATTGACGCGGCCGTGAGCGCGGGCGCGCGCGGCGTGGTCATTGCCGGAGTCGGCGATGGCAACATGCCGGCCGCGGCCCTGGCCGCCTGCACCGCGGCCACGCGCGCCGGGGTCGTCGTCGTGCGCAGCTCGCGCACGGGGGGTGGACTCGTGGAGCGCAACATCGAGGTGGATGACGACGCGGCGGGTTTTGTCTCCGCCGAGGAGCTCAACCCGCAGAAGGCACGGGTGCTGCTGATGCTCGGACTGGCGCGCACGCGCGAAGCGGCGGCGCTGCAGGAGCTGTTCCGCGAGTATTGAAAGAACCACTGGCAAATCGATGGCGGATTTTATCTGGAACTCAGGAACACTAGAAACAGGGCGCCCGATATGAGTTTTTTTCCAGAGTTCCAGAGTTCCAGATCGGCTTGGCAAAAACATCCGAACCGTTGGCCATGATTGTAACCGCTTTCCAGTTGCCGGTGTGGTTCGACCTCGGGGCGACGTTTGCCTTTGCGCTGACCGGCGCGTTGGCGGCGATCAAGCGCGGCTACGACGTGGTGGGCCTGCTTTCGCTCGCGATCGTGACCAGCCTTGGTGGCGGACTCATCCGCGACGGGATTTTCCTGCAGCAGGGCGTGACGCCCCTGCTGACCGATCCGCGCTATCTTTATGCCATTGGCGCTGCGGCGCTACTCGGCCTTGTGCTGGGTGAGCGGGTCAACCGGTTCCACCGTCTGATCGCGGTGGTGGATGCGGTGGGGTTGGGCGCGTATGCCTGCTTCGGCGTGCAGAAGGCGCTGCTCGTGGGGCTTGGTCCGACAGCGGCGGTGTTTGTCGGCGTGGTCAACGCCGTGGGCGGGGGCCTGTTGCGCGATGTGATCACCCGCTTGGAGCCCCTGGTTTTCAAGCCCGGGCAGTTCTATGTGCTCGTGGCGCTGGCGGGTGCGGTGGTGTTTGTTTTTCTCACCGCGCAGTTCGGGGTGTCGCCGACCCCCGCGGCGTTCGCGGCGATCGCGCTCACGTTCATCTTCCGCGCGCTGACAATCGCCTTCAACTGGCGGACGGAGGCGGTGTCGGCGGTGAAAATTCTTCCGGAGTGAGTCACGGAGTCTTGAACCACGGATCACACGGAT
>JBIJDP010000268.1:0-4556 GCA_044344065.1 Opitutaceae bacterium | reverse complement strand
GCCGCGATTTGGTTCCGGACCAGATCGGCGCATGACTTAAACTCTTCGTATGTAGATGACATCAATCGGTCTGCTTATAGGTTTGCGTGGCAATAAGGTCCAATTATCTTCACGCGGCAACTGCGGTTCTTATGCAAATCGAAAACTTCAAGATCTTCGCCGATTTGGTTGAAACGAAAAGTTTCTCCAAGTCGGCCAAACTCAATGGCATCACGCAATCAGCGGTCAGCCAGCAAGCGCGGGCGATGGAGCGACATTTCAAGACGCTATTGATTGACCGCAGCCAGAAGCAATTCCAGCTCACCCGCGAGGGTCAGAGAGTTTATGATTCGGCGAAGGAGATTCTGCATACTTATGACAAGCTCCTGAGCGAGCTGCAGGAAATGAAGAAGGTCATCAGCGGCACCATCCGCATCTCGACCATCTACTCGATCGGCCTCCACGAGCTGCCGCCGTACATCAAGAAATTCCTGCACGACTTCCCCTCGGTCAACGTGCGCGTGGAATACCGCCGTTCGAATCTCGTCTACGAGGACATCCTGCACAATTCCGTGGACTTCGGCTTGGTGGCTTTCCCGGTGAAGCACCGGCAGATCGACGCCATTCCGTTCCGCAACGACCATCTCGTGCTCATTGCGCATCCGAAGCATCCGCTCGCCAAGCGCACCGAGGTCGAGGTCAAGGAGATGGCGGGCCAGAAGTTCATCGGGTTCGATCCCGACATCCCGACGCGCAAGGCGGTTGATCAGATTTTCCGGGAGCACCGGCTGGAGATCGAGCCCGTGATGGAATTTGACAACATCGAGACGGTGAAGCGCGCGGTCGAGATTGACCATGGCGTGGCCATCGTCCCGCAGGCGACGGTGCTGCAGGAGATCCAGCAGGGCACGCTCGTGGCGGTCCATTTCAAGGGCAAGGACTTCACCCGTCCGCTGGCCATCCTGCACCGCAAGGGCCGGGTGCTGACGCCGGCGATGAAGAAGTTCATCGAGACGCTGGGCCTTGATCTGCCCTTTATCACCGACGAGGCCTGAGCCCCGCGGCAACGCCGCAGGAATTACGGGAACAGCTTGGCCCCCTCGCGACTCATAGCGGCATGAAATCCATGCGCCGACTGTGCAGTCTCGTTCTCTGTCTGGTGACCGCCGCATTTCTGGGCGCCGAGCCGGTGCCGTCCAAACCCGCGCCGGTCTGGACCCTGCCGGATCTGGCGGGCAACCCGGTGAACTCCGTCCAATTCAAGGGCAAGGTGGTCGTCGTGGATTTCTGGGCGACGTGGTGCGGGCCCTGCGTGGAGGAAATTCCGGGCTACATCGCCCTGCAGGAGAAGTACGGCAAGGACGGGCTGGTTATCATCGGCATCTCGCTGGATCGCCGCGGCCCGGAATCAGTGAAGAAATTCGTCGCGAAGCAGGGCATGAATTACCCGGTGCTGATGGGTGACGCGGCGGTGGTCGAGGCCTTCGGAAATTTCGACGCCATCCCGACCACGTTCATCATCGACCGCGCGGGCAACATCCGCGAACGCAAGACCGGCGGAATGCCGGCGGCGGAGTTTGAGAAGTTGGTGCGGCAGTATTTGTAGGGCGCCCGGGTCGGCTCCCGCTGCAGCCCTGATTTTATTCTCCCAACCTGACCGAGGGCTTGTCCTGCTAGCGGTTGATGCATTTTCCGGCCTATCTCCTCATCCCGCTGGCGAGCGCTTTGCTTTACGTGGTGAGCATGCTGGCGATGAAGCGGGCGGCGGACTTCGGCGTGGGCGTGTGGCGGACGGCGTTCCTCGCGAACTGGACGACGGCCCTGCTGTTTGTGCCGCTCTGGTTGTGGCGCGGGCTGGCGGAGGTTCCCGTGGCGGCCTACCTGCAGCCGGCATCGGTTGCGGTCGTCTATCTGCTGGCCCAGGTCTGCATGTTGCTGGCCATCACTCGCGGTGAAGTCTCCGTGGCGGGGCCCGTGATGGGCCTGAAGGTGATCCTCGTGGCCTTTTTCAGCAGCGTGCTGCATGTCGGGGTGGTGCCGGTAAGCTGGTGGGTGGGGGCGGGTCTCAGCACCCTGGCCGTGGCACTCCTCAATCTCGGCGGCGGACGCGTGGGCCGCCCCGTGGGTTCCACGGTGGTCATGGCCGGAACCAGCGCCGTGTTCTTTTCGCTGAGTGACGTGCTGATCCAAAAACTGGCGCCGGCGTGGGGGCCGGGCAATTTCTTCCCGCCGATGTTCCTCATGGTGGGTTTGTATTCGTTCGCCCTGCTGCTGTTCGCCCGGGGCCGGCTGGCCGAGATCGGGACCGGCGCCTGGCGCTGGGTCGGCCTGGGCTCGGTCTGCAATTCATTCGCGCATGCCGGCATCGCCCTGACCCTCGGCATCTGGGGTCACGCCACGGCCGTCAATATCATCTACAGTACCCGCGGGCTCTTCAGCGTCGTCCTCGTCTGGTGGGTGGGGCATTGGTTTGCCAACACCGAGAGCGAGGCCGGGCGCGGCGTGCTCCTGGCGCGACTGGCCGGCACCGTGGCCATGCTCGGCGCCATCGGACTCGTGATGGTGTGAGTGGGGATAGTCCAGCCATGAGGGGAGCCGGCGGTTACCCCTAACGCCGGCTCCCCATGGTTTGCTATGTTCACAGGCCTTGCGGTCTGGAGTCATAGCCACCGTCTTTTCCGGGACGGCGACAAACGACCAGGGCTTGATAAGCACTGCGCGTGCCAACCCGACGGGTGTTCACTAGCCCGGCCGCTGGGATACGGTTCCCCACGGAGCGGGGGTCTCGGGCCGGAAGCGGGTGAGCTGGGCCAGCTCGTCGGCGATCAGGCGATCGCTGCGGCAGCGGGGCATTTTGCTGTGACCGCCCCATTTGCCCCGGCGGCGCATCCAGTCTTCGAAGGTGCCGGGCATCACTAGCCGGACTGAAGGCGGGAGCAGGTGTTCGCTCTTGCGCTTGGCGGCATAGAAGGGGTTGAGCAGCTGCAATTTGGCATCGAGCTGGTTTTCCAGCAACGGCCCGGTCGGGGTGACGGCGGTGCCGGAGCGGAGTTCGATCCACCATTCATGACGGCCACGCAGCTGGCCGGTGATCGATTTCATGAAATGCGGGGCGACGTGGAAATTGACGACGTTCCAGTTCTGTTCCTGGCAGACCGTAGTCAGCGCATCGCTGATCTCCTTTTCGATCACGTGCTCATCGAAGGCATTCAATTGCAGTCGCGTGCGGCCGACATAGATCAGGCGTGGCGGAAGGACGCTGGTGAACCGCACGACATCGCCGAGGACATAACGGGTGAGTCCCGCCGGCGTGGTGAGCAGGAGCACATAATCGATGCCGGTCTGCACGCCTTCGAGGGCGACGACCTTGGGGGCCAGGCTTGCGAGCCGCTTCTCGTCATAGTCAGCCAGCGGCAGAAACTCGAAGAACAGCCCCATGTCGGCCATCAGCCGCAGGCCGTGGGTGGGGCCCTTGTCCTGGGTGGCGATGAAGCCTTCCGAGGCCGCGTAGACCTCGTGGAAGGTCACGCCCGGACCGCAGGAGAGACGGAGTTCCTCGGCGAATGGGCCGAGCGGTACACCGCCATGGACGACGCATTCCAGGTTGGGCCAGACGGTGCGAAGGTTCGTGGGCCGGTTCTTGCCGTGGCGGGCCCGGTTGAGAACCGCTTCAGCCAGGCCCGACAGCCAGTTGGGCGTGCCGGCCAGCATGGTGATGTCGCGGCCCAACGTCTGCGCGGCGATGGTGTCGAGCTTGGCGCTCCAGTCCTGCATCTGGGCCACTGCCGGCGACGGTTCGTGGAAATGTCTTTCGGCCCAGCGGGGGAGATTCAGGCTGGCGATGCCGGTGATGTCACCCGCAAAGGCCGGCACCGTGCCGGCTGCCGGCAGCGGTGTCAGCGTGGCCGGGCCGCTCAGGAAAAGATGACGGCCCCGGAAGACGCCCGCATGGCCCATGCGGTAGGTGTAGTAAAGCATCGCCGCCCATCCGGCCTGGCGGATATGCCGCAGCATGCCTTCCGTGACCGGCAGCTGCTTGGCTTCATCGTTGGTGGTGCCCGACGTGAGGGCGTAGAACGGGCAGTGCCCCGGCCAGAGCACGTCGGTTTCTCCGCGCTTCATGCGCTCGATCTGCGGCCGGAATTGCTCGTAGGTGCGCAGTGGCACGCGGGTGGCGAACTGCGCGTAGGACATGCCCGGCTCGATCGCATCGGCGCGGCCCTGCTCGGTGCGTGCGAGTTGCCTGGCGAGGCGGCGGAAGACGCGGGCCTGGGCGGCCAGCGCCCCGTGCCGCTGCCGCAGCTGGAACTCCGTGCCAGCAGTCATGAGGCTGGCACCGAAGACGATCAGGCTTTTGGGAAAAGTCGGCATAACGGTCGCAAGGCAGCGAATACAAGCAGCCCCTAGTCAGTGAAGGTCGCAACTGAATTTCAGACGGCCTCCGCAATCTTACGTACTTTTTCCACCCCGCCCGGCGCCGACCGCAAAGGCACACATCTGTTTTACGGAACCTTGCGGATGAACGGCGAAGAATTCCGACCCTGTGGACCGCGGCCACCCATGGCATCGCGCTACAT
>JBIJDP010000267.1:0-4557 GCA_044344065.1 Opitutaceae bacterium | reverse complement strand
CGGCCCGCCCTTGGTCCACCCCGGCCGCCGTTTCCTCCCTCATCCACACCTGGCTCGCCGATCAGGTAAACTCTGGCGCGCCAACCTAAAGTGTATTAGCTAACGGCGATTGGTATTATGTAAAAACACCAAGCTCGTTCCCACACCCGGCTAACTTCCAATGGAAGAGCTCTTTCATCCGGGATGTTGGAACAGGGCATCGTTTTAGCACTTGCCTCTCTTGGTAATTATTACCGTCATTGTGTAATTATTTATCACAATGGCGCTTTACCCCATAGCCCAGTTGATTGAGCGCGCCCGCGCGGAGAAATATGCCCTGGGCTATTTCGAGAGCTGGAGCTTCGATTCGCTGCAGGGCGTGATCGACGCGGCGGAGGCCACCCGCTCGCCCATCATCATCGGGTTCAACGGCGATTTTCTGAGCCGACCGGAGCGCCGGTTCCAGGAACGCCTGGAGATGTACGCCGCACTGGGCAAGGCCGCCGCGGCGTCCGCCACCGTGCCGTGCGGTCTCATCTTCAACGAATGCCCGCGCGATGACTGGGTCCGCCGGGCGTGCGACACCGGCTTCAACCTCGTCATGCCGGCTGACCCCAAGGCTTCGGCGTCGGATTATGTGGAGCGGGTCAGGAAAATCGTGGCCTATGCGCATCCGCGCGGCGTGGCCGTCGAGGCGGAACTCGGGGAGTTGCCTTGCGGCGCCAGCGGCCACGTGCAGTCTGGCGCAGCCATGACCGACCCTGAGGAGGCCCGGGCGTTTGTGCAGCAAACCGGCGTCGATTTGCTGGCCGTCAGCGTCGGCAACATCCACATCCTGGTCAAAGGCGAGCGCCCCCTCGACCTCGGCCGTCTGGAAGCCATCGCCACCAAGGTGAACACACCTCTCGTCCTGCACGGCGGCACCGGCATCTCCGCCGCCTCGCTGCAAGGCGCCATCGCCCTCGGCGTGGCCAAGGTGAACTACGGCACGTACCTGAAACAAAGGTACCTCGCCGCCCTGCAACAATCCCTTCAGCCCACCGCCGCCGATCCCCACGCCCTGCTCGGCATCGGCGGCGACCGTGATCTCATGGCCGCGGGTCGCGCGGCCGTGCGTGACGCCGTCAACGAGCGCATCGGCTTGCTGGGCTGCTGCGGCAAGGCCCCATGAAAACCCACCGGACCATCGGCTGCGCCGGCATCCTCGTGGAGGACATCTTCTGCGGACCGCTGGCCGCGCTGCCCACCGCCGGGCAGCTCGCCGCGATCTCCGCCCTGCCGTCGAAACCCGGAGGTTGCGCCGCCAATGTCGCCATCGATCTCGCGAAACAGGGCTTGAAGGCTGACCTCGCCGGTGTGCTCGGCACCGATGCCTCCGCCACGGTGCTGCTCGACGCCTTCCAGCGCCGGCAGATCGGCTGTTCGCAGCTCCAGCGCTCGCCAGCCCTGCCGACCAGCCGCACCGTGATCCTGCTGATCAAGGGCGAGGACCGCCGCTACCTGCACGTCTTCGGCGCCAACGCGGAATTTTCCGCCGCCCACCTACCGCGCGCCTGGCTGCAAACCCTCGGCACGCTGTATATCGGCGGACTGTTCGTGCTGCCGGGGTTGAATTGCCGGGAACTCGCCGGCGTACTGCACGAATGCCGGACGCTGGGCGTGCGCACGGTCGTTGACGTCGTCGTGCCCGAGGGCTGCCCGCCGCATACGCTCAAGGATCTTGATCTGGTGCTGGCCGCCACGGATTATTTTCTGCCCAACGACGACGAGGCGCGCCGCCTTACCGGCTTGGACACGGTCGAGGCCCAGATGGCGGCCCTGCTGAAGCTGGGAACCAAAAACGTGATCATCACCCGTGGCGGCGCCGGCGCGGTGGCCGGCACCGGGAACCAGCGCTGGACCTGCGGCAGCTACGCCATGGACGCCCTCGACCCCTCCGGCGCTGGTGACGCCTTTGCGAGCGGCATCCTCACCGGCATCGCGCACGGCTGGACCATGCCGGTCATGCTCGAATTCGCCTCCGCCCTCGGCGCCTCGGCCACGCGCGCCATCGGCACGACCGACGGCGTGTTCACTTTCGACGAGGCGCGGCAGTTCGTGCAATCAAACCCGCTGCCGATTCAAACCACCACCCTCAGTTCATGAGCGAAACGGCGACCCCCATCAAGATGCCCGACCTGGCCACCACCGGCTCCGCCGTGCGGATTCTGCGCTGGCTGGTCAAACCAGGCGAAGCCGTCACGCGCGGACAGCCGCTGCTGGAAGTGGAGACCGACAAGGCGGCCATGGAGGTTGAATCCATCGTCACCGGCACGCTGGTCTCGACGCATTTTGCCGAGGGCGATGAAGTCTCCGCCGGCGCCGTGATGGCCGTCGTCAACGCCGCCGCCGCACCTGCCCCCGCGCCCGTGCGCGTTCCGGCCCCGGCCCAAGCCGTCGCAACCGCGAGTGCGCCGCCGAAGACCGCCGCCGGCCCGACGGGCATGTTCGCCCGCAACCGGGCGAAGGCCGCCGCGCCAACGCCGCCCACCCCCGCGGCCGGTGCGCCGCGACCGACCCTGCGTCCCGCCCAGCTAGTCGCCGCCCGGCGCCTGCAGCAGAGCAAGCAGACCATCCCGCATTTCTATCTTCAGCTCAGCGCCAACGCCGGGTCCATGCTCGCGCAGCGGCAGGCCGCCCTCCCGGAAAAACCGGTCTGGGACGCATTCTTTGTCCGCGCCGTCGCCGTGGCGCTGCAGCAATACGACCGGTTTGGCTACCGCCTCGAGAACGATTCCCTGGTGCCGCAGAATTCGGACGCCATCGGCGTGGCCGTGGATGTGGCGGACGACCTGCGCGTGATCTACATCGCCCAGGCGGCGACCAAGACCGTCGCGCAAATCTCCGCCGAAATCAGATCCGCCGCGGACCGGTTGCACCGGGGCGAACCCCTCCCACAGTCAGCCCAGTCCGGCGGGGCGGTCACGGTCACGAACCTGGGCGGCACCGGCGTTGAGATTTTCAGCGCGATCATCAATCCGCCTGAAGCCGCCATCCTCGCTATCGGCGCCATCGCCCCGCAACTGGTGCCCGTTGACGGTCAGGCGGTCGTCCAGCACCGGGTGCAACTCACACTCTCCGCCGATCACCGCGTGGTGAACGGCAAATATGCGGCCGGGTTTCTGGCCGCCATCGTCCGGGAAATCGAAAAACCATGAATGGCGCTTCCGCCGCAAACTCCCCCGCCCTCGTTTCGACCATGGACCGGGATTTTCTCCTCGGCCTTTATGGCAAGATGGTGCTCATCCGCGAATTCGAGGAACGCGTGAAGTTCCTGTTCCTCGAGGGCACGATGCCCGGCACCATCCACCAATGCCAGGGCCAGGAAGCGACCGCCACCGGCGTCTGCGCCGCCCTGAACGCCGACGACTGGATCACGTCCACCTTCCGCGGCCACGGCCACGCGCTCGCCAAGGGCCTCACGGTGCAGGAAATGCTCGACGAGCTCTTCGGGGCCACCACCGGCTGCTGCAAGGGCAAGGGCGGCTCGATGCACATGGGCAACATGGCCAGGGGCATGGTGCCCGGCATCGCCATCGTTGCCGGCGGCATCCCGCTCGCCGCGGGCATGGCGCTCGCCTTCAAGATGCAGCGCACCACTCAGGTCGTCGCGTGCTTCTTCGGCGACGGCGCTGTGGCCGAGGGCGCGTTCCACGAGGGCGTGAACATGGCCGCCATCTGGGACCTGCCCGTCATTTTCGTCTGCGAAAACAACCTCTACGGCGCCTCCACGCGCATCGACAAGGTCATGAAGAACCCGAGCGTCTCCGCTCGCGCCGCCGCCTACGGTTTCCAGGGCGAGACCGTGGACGGCAATGATGTGCTCGCGGTCTACGCCGCCGCCCAACGCGCCGCCGAGGCCTGCCGCACCGGCCAGGGCCCCGTCCTCCTTGAACTGCTCACCTACCGCCGCACCGGCCACTCGCGCCGGGATGCCTGCCACTATCAGGCGAAGGACGAGCGCGAGGCCTGGTTCTCCCGCGATCCCATCACCCGATTCGCCACCCAGCTCTTCGCCCGCCGCGACATCACGCAAGCCGATCTTGACGCCATCAAGGCGCGCATCGACACGCAGATCGCCCAGAGCGTAGAGATCGCCAAGCAGGCCCCGCAGCCCACGCTCGCCGACCTGACCACCGACGTCTTCGCCTGACCCCGCCCACCGTGCCCGCCCTGTCTGACCAGGAAAAAGCCGCCGCCGCGCAGTATGAGCGCGACGGTTTCTTTATCGCACCGCCGGTGATCCCCGCCGAGCTCCTGGCCCGTGTGCGCCCGCGCATCGCCGCCGTTTACGCCGGCGAATACGAGACCGGCCTCGCGCCGGCCGGCAACTCCAAGGGTTCCCGGGAGCCGCCGACTTCGCTCGTGAAGATCGACAACGCCCACCGCTCGGACCGCACGATTCTCGAGCTTGTCAGCCATCCCGCCATCGGCCGGTGGGCCGCCGCCCTCACCGGCGCGCAAATGATCCAGGTCTTCGCCGTGCAGATGCTCATCAAGCCGCCCGGCGGCCAGGACACCGGCAGCGTCGGCTGGCAC